>DIVU01000070.1:0-960 GCA_002423365.1 Desulfuromonadaceae bacterium UBA6124
TGAAAAATACATTTCCAGACTTTTGTCCAGAATATGTTTATACGTCTGCCGACTTATGGCATTGGACGGCTGCATTTTCATTTTTTGCGCGCATCTCATGCAACAAAAAGATTCGGCTCCATTGACGTTTTTATATTCGAAATGAACATGGTCATAAACATTGACAAATCCGCAATGGATACACTCCGAAATCAAACAATAGGACCCGTCCCTGTTAACTCTCTTTATCTCGATATTTAAAGTCAAACCCAGAAATTCCGCATTAAGATAATTGATCTTTCTCATCAATGCAGAAAATTCGCAATTGGATAACCTTGAAAGGTTGATTAATGGGCAACCATCTTCGAGATAACCTACTTCATCCTCGATCGCGCTGTGCTCAACGGCGTAGCGGTACAGTTCACTGCCGGGGAAGACCCGGATCATGGCCAGATTTATGCCGTAGTCCAGATGAGCAAGCCACCACTTTATTGTCGTATCGACGGTCTTCGCGGTTTCCGCCACGTCTCCGAAGATGAAATAGCCTTGAATGAAAATGCCCGCTTTGCGCGTCAGACTCAGGGCAGTACCGATCTGCTCGACCGTGATCCCCTTTTTCATGCTTTTCAATACCGTATTGTCGGCGCTTTCCAGGCCATAACCGATGACGATACAACCGGCATCGTGTAATTCACGCAGCAGATCTTCCGTGACGTTATCGACCCGCAATTGGACACCAAAGGTCAAACCATAAGGTTTTATCCGCCGACAGAATTCGACGACCCGATCTTTATCGCGCGCGAACAGTTCATCGATAATATTGAGATGTTCGATTTCATAACCGGCGATTAAATGATCGATTTCCGCGAAAATATTATCCAGACTTCGCTGCCGGTAAACCGAGCCGCTGGGGTGATAACAGAAGGTACAACGATAGGGACAGGATCGACTTGCCGTTATATTGACGGATTTTTTCATCCT
>DIVU01000070.1:975-7148 GCA_002423365.1 Desulfuromonadaceae bacterium UBA6124
TCCGGTCTCGGTTGATTGGTAACGAGAATATCGTTTTCAAAAAACAACAGCCCGGCAATCCGGTTAAATTCCTTATTTCCTTCCAAGGCGTCGGCCAGTTCACAAATCGTGATCTCGCCTTGGCCGACAATCGCGAAATCCGCTCCGATATTTTTCATGACCAATTCAGGTTGGGCCGTCACCAAACCGCCGCCGATGACGATAACGATACGGTTGTTGATTCTTTTAGAGAGCGTGACGACTTTCTTGACTTCAGAATACTGGTCCGACAGCCCGCCGACACAGACGACATCGATTGCCTTGTCGACAATGACCTTTGCCAGCGCCGCTTGGGGATCTTGCTCATAATTCAAATGCACCCCGAAAACCTTCCGCCCCGAGGCCTTCAAGCTTGTGGCTACATAGACGACCCCAGGAGGAATCGTCAAAAATTCAAAAGAGTTATCTCTGGGAACAACAAAAAGGCAGTTCATATCCCCCCGGTGTTTTTCCTCTCAGTAAACACGGAATTTCCGGTAGAGCCGGATAATCGATTCCGACTTGAAACCAGCCTGCAAGGCCGCGTCGTGGATAGCGTTCTGCCCACCATAGCTGGAGATTACCAACGGCGTCTCTCCCCACTCCTCGACGCGCAGAATCTCCGGGGCGTAAATCGCGATGCCCCGCCAACTCTTGCCCTGCTTGAGGGGGTCGCTGTCAACGATCAGGAAACGCCGGCCCGGCGCGCGGAAAAGGTCGGTCAACTGGTACAGCAGTTCCGTATGCAACCCCCCACCCCAAAGCAAAATCCACTCGGCCCCGGCCAGCGACGTCAACTGCCGTTGCACATCCTCCACGACATCACGATGGTGGCGGAGATAAGCCGCCAGGGTCGCGTGGTCTTCCGTAGCCCCCTTGACGGAATCCGTTTCCGGCGCCGGACGACACAGCACCCGGCAGCCGTTGTAGTCAGGCTGTTCCAACCGCTCCTCGATGCTCCAACCCGCCCTCGCCAGAACATTGGCCAGGCTGCGACGGCTGAAATGGGTCATGTGCTGCACGGAAAAGAAGCCGTTGATGTCGTTGGTGAAGCCGTTTTCCAGAATCGGCACCTCCACCACCAGGGCCGTCAGGGACGTGGCCAGCTTTCGCAGGTTCCTCAAGGTCGCCAGGGGATCGGGCAGATGTTCCAATACATGAAACATGGTGATGGCATCGGGCTGTCTGTCGAGCTTAAAGCTGTCGAAATCGCCATGGATCAGCTCGATCCCCTGGTCACCATAGTGGAGACGGCCGCGCTCGATGGCCGGCTTGTCGATATCCACCCCGACTTTACGGACAGTAGCGGGGAGAAGCGAAAGAAAGCGGCCGTCATAACAGCCGACATCCAGCAGGCATTTTCCGGGGTGGAGCAGACCCCGTTCACTCAGCCAATCGAGCTGTTCCCGAGGACGACCGGCGGTCGCGCCATAGGAGCAGCCGGCTTCCGCGAACAAGGTCTGAAATCCATAAGGGGTATAAGCCGGATTCAGGTAGAGGGCGGCACAGTCATCGCACTGAACCTCGCACAATTCAACCCGCTTTGGGCTGACGGCGCTGTCGGTAAAAAACTGGAAATCGCGCATTTCCATGACCGACAAGGGATTGTCGCCGCCACAGACGGGACAGGGCCGCTGCGCCGTGAGCGCGGGATCGGTGGAATTGCCGGAAAAACTATCGATCGGGTTCCAGACAAGCATTTTTAACTCCTTGGTGAAACTTCCCGATTTTCGCTTGTCTCCACCGACGAAAGAAATCGCCGGCGAAGCGCCGAAAGCACCGCCGGCGTTCCATCGGAAACCCGCGGCAAGGATAACGGCTGATGCTTCAGGCGCCGCATCACCTCCGGAAGTTCACCGACACCATCGATCAACAATTCCGGCAACCCCAGCCGGGAGTAGAAACGCCGCGCTTCCGCCGCATGCCGTTCCGAAATCGGCCAAACCACCGGGACCGCACCCAGGTGCAGCGCCTCATAGACACTGACGCCGAAATTTCCAAGGAATACCCGAGCGCGCGCCAAATCGTTCACAAAATGGCTCGAACCGCCATCGGCCACCCGCAGGTTCCAGCCGTAGGCCTCGGCCAGCTTCAGCAGGATGGAGCGTTTATTTGCCTCGGGCAGATAGGCAAGCAGGTCGAGAGTTTTTTCGGTCGCGGGCTGTTCGACCACCTCACGGCGCAGCAGCGTATATTCCAGACCGCTGAGGATGCGGGACGAATCTCCGCTCGATTCCGCCGAGGCAATCCCGGGAACCAGGATCAAATCGGCGGCGTCTGTCCACGGCAGAAGGCAATCCAGAACCACCAGCGGCATGGTGCCCAGGGGTGTCCGCCAGTTTTCAGGCAGCGGTCGGGGGTAGAGATCCAGCAGCAACAGATCGTGCCCAGCCCAATGCACCGAGTGGAGTTGCGACAAGCTTGCCGGCAAGGGCCGGGGTTCGCGCCCGACCGCCCCCCAAACCACTCGCCCCCCCTGCTCCAGAAGCAGCTCCGCGCCACGCGGGTCGTCCACCACGAAGGTCACCGGCCAGCTCAATTGCTCGACGATCCTGCGACCCAGCTCACGGCTGCGCATCAGATGGCCATAGCCATACTCCGGACCGCAATCGACGGCATAGAACACCTGAAGGTGCGTTTCCCCAATCCGCCGCTGGTGAACATGCCGGTTAATCTCACAAAGTTCCGGCTGCCGCCGAAGCAAATCGAGCACGTTGGGCAGAGTGAACTTCAGGCCCTGATCAACAAGAAGCCGATACAGGCTGTTCATGAAATCGAGATCCGCGGGGGTATCCACCGAGATCCTGTGATGCGGCCCGTAGTAGAATTCCGGCAGGGAAAGAGACAACACCGGAAAGCGCTCGGGGTGTTGCCACACCGTGGGGAAATGGTTTTCCTTCAACTCCGGACGGTCGGCCAGTTCATCCCCTTCCACCCAAGCCCGGCGGCGAAAGACCCCGATTCCCTCGGTATAGGCCACTGCCCCATCGGCGCGCGGCGGAACGGCGACGGCTTGCGCCCGCGGGGTCTCGCGCAAGGCCGCGATCATCAGATCGACAAGGGGACCGTCGACCAACGGGCAATCGCCGCTGATCAGTACGCAGATGTCGGCCCGGTAAGCCTGCGCGGCGCTACTCAGCCGATGGGTAACATGATTGGGATCCCCCTCGTACCAGAAACAGTCAATCCCATGCTCGGCGGCATAGTCGCGCAGGGGGAGATTGTCTGGTTCCGCCGCCGTGGTCAACACGATGCGACTCAACTCGCGGCTGGCGCGCAGATGCTCGATGATCCAGTCGAGCAGGGAACGATCACCGATGGCCCGGAACTGCTTGGCTTCCAAACGCGAAGAATTGAGTCGGGCGACAATAAAAGCAACGGCGGTTTCGCGACGCGAAGGTTCGGACGTCATGAGGATCTCCAAACAGGAACCGGCTGGTTCATCGGCAAAGGTCCTTCCGGATAATTTTCAGTCCTGGCCACGCCATCGCTCCCGAACCTCAAGGAACGGTCGCAATCCATCGCTGGGATCGGCTCGCCACTCCCGATCGGGAAGTTCGGCGGCGACGGGCGTTTTATCGCCGCTGCCATCGGCGGCGAACCCGGTCTCGGTCATTTTGATGACGTGGTCAATCTGTTCCGGCAGCCAGCAATGACCGGTCTTGAATTCTTCCCCGTCCCCCTCCAGATCCAAATGAAATTCAACCATTCCGGCATGCCAGCGATGCACGGCCCGATAGATGACCGCGGGCGAGACACTATGGTCGGACCAGCCCACGGAGCAGGAAAATCGCTGGGCCAGGGTCCGGATGGCGGCCAGGTTGCATTGCTCGACCGGCGCGGGATAACCGGAGACACAGTGCAGCAGAGTCAGATCGGCACAGCCGGCAGCTCGCACCGTTTCCACGGCCCCCTGAATTTCATCCAGGGTGGCCATGCCCGTGGACAGGACCAGCGGTTTGCCGGTGCGGGCGCAGGCGGTCAAGAGGTCGGTCCAAAGGAGTTCGTAGGAAGCGATCTTATAGAAATCGACATGAGGGAGAAGTTCTTCCACCGCATCCAGATAGAAAGGGGTGCAGGAGAATTGGATTTTCCGCTCCCGGCACCGAGCCGCCAGTTGGGGGAGGAATTCCACGGGAAGCTCCCAGTCTTTTCGTGCCCGGTGCATGGGGCTTTTGGCCAGAATCTCCGGCGCGAATAGCTCCACGATCCTGAATAACTGGAACTTGACGGCACCGCAACCCACAGCCGCCGCCGTGTCGATGAAGCGAAAGCAGCGCTCCAGGTCGCGGTGGTGATTGCTGGAGACTTCGGCGACGAAAAGAGGTCTGGTCATAGAATCTCCCGAAGCGCGGTGATGACTCGATCCTGGTCGGATTCGGACAGGCCGGCGTAAAGCGGCAGGGTGATCGCCTCCCGGTAGTAGCGTTCGGCCTCGGGAAAATCCCCCGTGCAAAAACCCAACTGCCGATAGTACGGTTGCGTGTGTACTGGAATGTAGTGGAGGTTCACCAGAATCCCCTGGGAGCGAAGCGCCTCGAAAATGTCTCGATGACTCTTCCCTGTTCGGCCAAGGTCAAGACGAATGACGTAGAGGTGGAACGCTGACCAGGCATCTTGGTGCTGCCAGGGGAGTGTGAGTGGCAATTCGTCAAGGGACTCATCGTACCGTTTCGCGAGATTGTGCCGCCGCTCCACAAATTCGTCCAAGCGCGTCATCTGACTCATCCCCAAAGCCGCCTGGATATCGGTCATCCGATAATTGAATCCCAGTTCGATCTGCTCGTAGTACCAGGGCCCGTGGGGTTCTCCCGTCATGAGCGCCGGATCGCGGGTGATGCCATGGCTGCGCAGACGCACCAGCTTCTCGTTCAGTTCCAAGCTGTTGGTCAGCACCATTCCGCCTTCGCCGGTGGTGATGATCTTGACGGGATGAAAGCTGAAAACGGTCATGGCCGAATTGCGGCAGCCGCCAACCGGTTCCTCTTTGTATCGTCCGCCGATGGCGTGGGAAGCGTCTTCGATGACGGTAAACCCATACCGTTCGGCGAGACGGGCGATAGCTTCCATGTCGCAAGACTGTCCGGCAAAGTGGACCGGGATCACGACCTTCGGCAGTAACTCTTCCCGTTCGGCCCGCTCCAGTTTCTCCGCTAGCCGTTCAATACTCATGTTATAGCTGCGGGGATCGATGTCGACGAAGTCTACCGTCGCCCCGCAGTAGAGACCGCAATTGGCGGAAGCGACAAAGGTGTTGGGGGAGGTCCAGAGGATGTCGCCGGGACCGAGCCCGGCGGCGAGGCAGGCGATGTGCAGGGCGGAGGTGGCGCTGTTCACGGCAACCGCGTGGGCGGCGCCGCAGTGGTCGGCCACGGTTCGCTCGAAAAGTTCCCCCATCGGCCCCTGGGTGAGCCAGTTGGAGTTGAGCACTTCGACAACCGCCTGGATATCCGCGGCGCTGATGCTCTGGCGACCGTAGGGAATCGGGGCGCTGCTCATGCGAAATCTTCCTTGCGGCGATTCACCATGGGGTTGAGATGATGGTAAATCAGCGCCCGCAACTGTTCGACGCTAAGCCATTCGGTGTTGGTGCCGCTGTTGTAGGCAAAACCGTCGGCACAACGCTTGCCGTTAAACCGCGCGGTAAAATGCTCGACACTCCACAGGGGCATGGAGGGGAGAATAACGAAGTAGTCCTCGAATTCGACGGTGTTCAGGGCATCGGTGGCGGTAATCATCTCCTCGTGAATCTTCTCGCCGGGGCGGATACCGATGATTTCAATCCGACAGGCCGAGTCGATCGCCTTGGCGACATCCAAAATTCGGTAACTTGGGATCTTGGGAACGAAGATCTCTCCACCCCACATGACATCAAGGGCCTTGAGCACCAGTTTGGCCCCATCCTCAAGGGTGATATTGAACCGGGTCATCCGTTCGTCGGTGACCGGGAGGACCCCCTCCCCTTTCTTTTTCAGGAAAAAGGGGATAACACTGCCCCGACTGCCCATGACGTTGCCATAGCGAACCACTGAAAACTTAATATCTCGCTTGCCCTTGAAGTTGTTGGCCGCGACAAAAAGTTTATCGGAACAAAGCTTGGTCGCGCCATAGAGATTGATCGGCGCGGCCGCTTTGTCGGTACTCAAAGCCACGAC
>DIVU01000070.1:7206-17890 GCA_002423365.1 Desulfuromonadaceae bacterium UBA6124
CGATTGAGCCGATCCTTGTCGCGCACGTCGCCGATGAAATAGCGGACCTGGCTAAACTTGTCATTGGGGAACAACTGGGCCATTTCGAATTGCTTCAACTCATCGCGTGAGAAGACCACGATACGTTTCACACCGGGATAATCCGACAGGATGGTTTCAATAAACTTTTTACCGAAGGAACCGGTGCCGCCCGTGACCAGAATCGATTTTCCGTTAAGCATGGCTGTCTACCCCATCGTCATGAATTGAAGGGTTATTCCTCCCATAGCCTGACCTAGAACATCGCCGCTTGGCGCGGCAATTGCGCGAATTATACCCGAGAATCCGACCATCTAAAAATTCCCAAGGATTTATCTGCAGTTAGTCCAATTCTGCCAAAAACATCCGGGCGGCCAGATGATCAGGATCCGTTTCCAGTAGATGGGTGAACATCAGGCGTGCGCCTTCCTTGATCCCCAGCTCCCGGTAATAACATCCAAGGTTGAGCATGGCGGCCTGATCCTCGGGAACCTTTTCCAGGTAGTCTGCATAGACTTCCAAAGCTTGATCCACCATCCCCAAGGCCTTGAGCGTATCTCCATACATGGTCAAATAAACGGGAGAGCGCCCGGATAGATGTTCCAGCGCCAACAACGCGTCTTCCGTCGCACCGATCTTCAGGCAGAGAAATGCAATGGAGCGCAAGGCCTCTTCCTGAAGATGTTCATCTTTCGCCTCGAGAGCCTCCTGATAATGATCGAGAGCTTCCTCACTCGGATCATTCAATTCCGCGAGATAGCCCCGGGCCAAGGAAAGCAGGGGCTTGGCCTTGGATGAAGAATTAGCGGCAAGGGTCTCGATCATTCGTTCCAGCTCGGCCCGATCTTTTTTTTGATAGACGGCCATCAACCGGTGCAAGGCGCCGGAAAGAAAATAGTCATGATATCTCGCCTCGACTTCCCCAAACCCCGTAAATCCGATGTAACCCTTCTTCAGCAACCAATCGAACTGGCGCTCGATATCTTTCAACAAGTTCTCGCCCTCATCGCCAACGGCATCGAGCTTGTCCCCATGCCGTTCACGCCAGACCAAGGCGCGCCCGGGCTGGGCATCCTGTCGCCATTGCCGCGCAAGCCGATGCATATCGGGAACGGGCTGCTCTTCCTCCAGACGCGCCTCGATTCGGCACCGCGCTTCCCCAAGCAAAAGCAACAAGCGCTCACTACTATCCCGATAGGCCTGGTAATAAATTTGACCCAGGTTTTCCAGTTCGACCTTTTTCATCCGCTTCTCGGAATCGGGGTGGGACACCTTGATAAAACTGGGGATCCCGAAAAGTTTCACCAACGATGAAAAATGACCATGCTCACCGGCCAGGGAATTTTCAATTTTCTCAAGCCGGTGCCGGTATTTAAAATTCATCTTTCCGCCGGCATTAAAAAGTCGCGCGTTGGCCTCAAGGGCCGACACCGACAGCTCCCGGATCCGGGTCAGGGCGGTTTCGGCGCGCTCTAGTTCGGCGAGAACCCGTTCGTAATGCTCACGGCGGGAAACCGTCGTATCCGGAGGCAAAACCCGGGAAATCCTATCGCGAGCGGCTTCTCCAATGGGTTCAAGCAGCAGATGGTCCAGGTCGACGTGCCGTACATGGCTCATCCTGGCCGCTCCGGGAGCCGGGTTGAAAATCCTGCATCCTCTCTGGAGAGCGCGTTGTGCCTGGCCGTCAAGTTCGCCAACCGCCATGGCATAAGCGGGGGTGGTGTAGGCACGCCAACCGCCATAGGTCTCCACCTGCACATCGGTGTTCATGAAACAAGCCCCGATGGCATGTTCCCGGGAGGCCTGGGCATGGGTGTACCCCTCCCGGCTGTAGCAGAGATCCACGCCGGCCAGAACGATCTGGGAAAATCCCATTTCCACGGCGGTGTCGAGAGCCATGTTGGTCACCGTCGGCCCCATGGTAATTGAAGTATTGGCGTTCAGGGGACAATTCCAGGGAAAGGCGTTGCCCCAAAAAACGCTCTTCCCTCCCCATTGTCCCAACACGTAGGGACAGACATGATAACTGTTAACCAGCAGCGCGGTTTTCGAAAACTGAAGCATTTCGTTGCTGACATCGAAATTGGAGGGATTGGGATCGACGGAAACGAGGAGATCCGGAGTGATCCCGACTTCAAGCAGCCGCCGCGAAACCCTGGACACCGCGATAACGACAACCTCGTCGCGGTGGGCCAGGAGCCAGGGGAAGATGTCATCCAAGGAGGGGCCGCCGGCCAGCAGCACCGCCGTCTTCCCCTCGAACAAACCCGCCAGGATATTGGCCGAAACCCGGTTTTCACCGAGATTTTCCAGCTGTCGACGAATGAAGGCCTCGAAGCCAAGAGAGGATTTAACCTCCCATAGATAGCGATTGACGGTTTGCCTCAGAGTTTTTGCCGCATCCCGATAGGCCTCCCAAAAGATGTCCTCGGCGGCGCAGCAGGAGACGATTTCCACCTTGTCGATAAAAATGTATTCGTTCAGGTTGAGCGACTTGGCCGACTCCAGGCATTGCTCAGGGGTTGCATAATCGATCCGCTCGATCGACTCACGATCAATCCGCTCGAGAATTTCGGGGAGGTCGACAAAGAGATAGCGGCTTCCTTCGGGCAGACCCTTGCGTGCGACGTACCGGGGCAGCAAACCGGAATCCGTTCCGACAATGATATAGAAGGTGTCCCGATTAAACAGGCTTTTTCCGAACCGCTGATCGAAAACCACCTCGGCGCCGAGTTTATCGAAGCGCTCCCGATTGACATTGATCAGATAGCGATCGCCAAAGCGGTTGACCCGAAAAGGCCCTAAATCATTCCGAACCGAGATTTCCACTCACGACCTCCTCATCACCGGACATTTCCGGCTACCGTACGTCAAAATATCGACACTTGGCCGGCAAATATCGAATTTTCTTCCCTGAAAAAAATTATTGCAAAGCCCTGGCCAAAAANNTTACACCTTGGGCAGGGGCATCTTGGTCGAGTAGTTGCTCTGTTCCAGCACCACCTGGATGGCACGGTTGGGACCCGGGGCGTAGAGGACTGGCGCGAGCAAGTTGAAGGTGAAGTCACTGCCGGAGTTCACGGTGACGACCACCAGGGCGTGACAGTCGTCCCCATCTTTCATCCCCAGTTTGGCTTTCTCGTTGTCGTCGGGAGCGACCAGGTAATCGATGAAAAAATTGGTCGGGTCGGTGAGAACGAAGGCGATCTCCGGGTCTTCGACGCTCTGGATCCAGAATAGCGGCCCGCGCTTGATGTTGGGCATGACGATGAACTCGCGCAGATCCTCGAAGCCGATCAGGCCGCTGGGGAAGTGCAGAGTCGTGGCCGGATCGTATTCCACCTGCCCGAAACGGGTATTGATGACCTTCATTTGACCTCCTTGAGAGTGGGCAGGCCGGCGCTCAGGCTGTCCAGATCGGCGATGACCCACTGGGTGGCTTCCTTGTTCTCTTCGAGGATGCGATCGTAGACTTCCTGACGGTGAATTTTCACCGTCGACGGCGCCATGATCCCGAGGCGGATACCGCCCCCTTTCATCTCGACGACGGTGATGGTGATGTCGTCGCCGATGCGAATGCCCTCGCCGACCTTGCGTGTCAATACCAGCATCTGGCCCTCCCTGGCGTATGCCTCGCGGCAAACGGCTAAAAATTATCTAGCGCAGATAATCGAGGATCGACAATTTGGAGAGTCGTCCCGTCACATCCATGGCTGCTTGCAAGGCTTGTTCCTGTTGCATCATTTCGGTGATCGATTCGATGAGATCGGCGTCCTGATAACGGGACAGCACCTCTTCGAGGTCGAGTTCCAAATCCTGGATATTTTCGTTCGCGCGGTCGATGCGGTTGGCGACCACCCCCATCTGGCTGCGGTTGATGCTGATCTGCTCGAGGGCGACGTTGAGATCGCCGAGTTGGGCCGTGGCGGCGGCGGAATCGTTGCCGCGCAGGGCTTCCTCGATGCCGGTCATGACCGCGAAGATGTCAACGCGGCCGGGATCGGTGACGCCGTCGCCGTCTTCATCGCCGAAAAAGATGGCGCTGCCGGTGAAGTTGATCGTTTCGGTTTCGCTCGGAGAGATTTCCAGCTGTTTGCGCCCCTGGTCCCCCTGGTAGAGCATGGGCGGCTGGGTCGGATCCCCGGCATGGGCCGGATTTTCGACAAAGGGGGGTGTCAAATCGTTGAACCCAGCGAAAAAATATTTGCCGTCCATCTGCCCGTTGGCGAGGCTCACCATGGAGTCGCGCAGGTCGCTGACCTCGCTCGCCAGGACTTCGAGCTCGTAGTTGCTGTAGGTGCCGTTGCCGGCGGAAACGGTCAACTCGATGGCGCGGTTGATGAGGTTTTCGGCCTGCGCCATCTGGGTATCCTGAGCCTTGAGGCGGTCGATGGCGGCGAGATTGTTTTCGTAATGGTTGTCGGCGGACATCATCCGCGAACGGGTGAGCAGTACCGGCGACACCCCGGCGGGATTGTCGGAAGCGGCATTCATCTTGCGCCCGGTGGCGGTGGCGACCTGGAGATCCTGCAATTTGGAGGTGGTGCTGTTGAGAAACAGCATCATCGAGCGATAGGTGGTCGAATTGCTCGCTTTCATACGCTACCCCCGGATGGCCAGAAGCTGGCTCATCACCTCGTCAACGGTGCTGAGGTATTTGGCCGAAGCTTCGAAACTCTTCTGGTATTTGATCAGGGAAATCATCTCTTCTTCGAGGGAAACCCCCACGGTGTTGTCCCGTAGATTGGCGACCTGGGTCAGGGCGTCGCGATTGCCGGCCAGGGCCAGCTTGTTGCGGCTCGCTTCGACGCCGACGTCGCCGGCAATGCGCGCGTAGTAGCCGACGAAGGTCTCGCTGCCGTCCATCACCCGGGCGGTGCCGAGGGCGCTGAGGCGCAGGGCGTTGGTGTTGTCGCCGGGGGCGCCGGAATCGCCGGCGGCGACCTCCCGGTAGCTGCCCAGGTTCATGCGGATCATCCCGGCGGCGCCCGCTTCCTCGGCCAGGGGCGCGAAGAAGTCGCGGCCGGTGATACCGTCCAGTCCGGTCCCGGCGCGATGCAGGGCGTTGACCTCGGTGATGATGCCGTTGGCGAGTTTGTCGAGATCGGCGACCTTTTCCGGAATGAACTCGTCCCGCAGATACATCAGGCCGCGCATTTCGCCGCCGACGCGCTCGGCGTTGAGCTCGTACTTGTGGCTGCCGAGGTCGAGGCTGATCTGCAGGGAGTCGCCGACCCGCTCGGTGATCACCGGCATGGTGCTCGCGTCGGAAACCAGGGGCAGGCCGTTGGGCAAAAAGATCGAGGCCATACCGGCGGCGTTTTCCGTATTGCTGCCGCCAACCAGCGAGGTGATCTTCTGCAGCAGCAGATCACGCTTGTCGCGGTCGGCGAGGGCCGGCTGGCCGGTCGATTCGATGGTGGAAATGCGCAGGTTGAGGTTGGCGACCTCGTTGATGCTCAGATTGAGATCGTCGACCCGGGATTGCAGCATGGTGTTCATGCTTTCCGAGAGCTTGGTCAGTTCGGAAACCGTCGACTGGAAATCCTGCACCAGGCGCTCGCCCGATTGCAGCACCAAGTCGCGATTGACGCGGCTGCCGGGATCGCCGGTGAGATCCTGCCAGGCGCCGAAGAAGTTGTCGATGGAGCCGGACAATCCGCTTTCGGAAATGCTGATGATGCGCTCCATTTCGTCCAGGGCGGTGGACTTGGCATCCTCCTCCCCCAGGGCGGCGCTCTTTTCCTGCATCATCTTGGCGAGAAAGTTGTTGTACTCGCGATCGAGGACGTCGATCTTCGACCCCCGCCCGACCATGAAGCCGTTCATATTCAGGGTGGGGAAGTCGGTAAAGACCGGAAGCTGACGCGAGTACCCTTCGGTATTGACGTTGGAGATGTTGTTGCCGACGACCTCGATCGCGCGCTGACCGTCGAGCAGACTGCTTTTGCCGATATTCAGTGCGTTGATGAGGCCACTCATACTACACCTTCCCCGTCAGAAACATGCCGCTGCCAGTGTGTTGCACCAGACCGCCTGCGGAACCGTACGAGGTGGGCTGCGCCACCTGCCGGTTGAAAAAGCCCACACTTTCACGGATAAACTTGAGGGTCGCCCAGAAGAGATAGGCGTTGCGCCGGTTCTCTTTCTGGATGACTTCGGCCAGGGCGCGAACCTCGGGGCTCGCGTCGGTGACCGGGCGCAGCCGTTGCAGCAGGGCGTCCTTCTCCTCGGTGACGGCCATCAGTTCGTCGACGGCGAGGGTCTTAGCGCATTCCCGCTCCCGCAGCAGCAGTTCGTGCAGCCGTTCCAAGTCGGCCCGAACACCGTCGGCGGCCATGATCAGCCCTCCTTACCGATGAACTTGAGCAGGCTTTCGGCGACCTTCTCCAGGTCGGGCCGATAAGAACCGTTGGCGATCTGGCTTTTGAGCGCCGCGATTTTCTGGGCACGTTCCGGGCTCTGCATCGCGCCGGCCTCCTTGGCTTTACCGACTTCCTGCAACACGGACGAAAAAGCGACCCGATCCGTCGCGCCCTTGCCGGCCTCGGACTTGGCCGTGTCGGCCTTGCGCGGCACGCTCGGCGCGCCAATCGGTCCGATTCCTTTGCCGAAGTTGATTTTCTCTGTCATGACGGTCACCTTTTTCATTCATGGGGTCTGTTTGGGCTCGACCGGGTACAGGCGAAGACCCGGAGGGTTCTCTTCTTGCCTGTCTTATCGGCGGCGAATACGGGAAACTTTAGGATTTTTTCGTCACGGAGGAACGGAACTAGAACAGATAGAGCGAAAGACGGGAGTGCACTGGGGAAGGGCTATTTTGCCCACATCCCCCGCCCTTCCTGGCGTGCTTCTTTTTCGGCCGACAGAAACTCTTTCTTTAGCTGAAAATCGAAGCGCCGGTAGACGGCGGCCATCCCCTCTTCGAGGAGCAGGCGGTTGAGGTTGCGTCCATCGGGGAGGATGACGTAGGCGAGGGTGCGGCCGTGGCGGTCCTGACGGTCGCCGTCGAAGCGCAGACACACGGTCTTCCCCTTGGCTTCGCCGATGACGAAATGCAAGGCTTTTTTGGCCGTTTGCCGCTGGATCGAGCTGGAAATACCTTGCCGACGCAGATACTGGTCGCGCTCGGAAGCGGCCGTCTCCGGCACGTCGACGCCGATCATCCGCACGGTGCCGATGCCGTCGACCTTGAGGGTGTCGCCGTCATGCACCCAGCTCACACGGCCGCCGACTTCCCCCTGGCCGGCATCGGCGCAACCGAGAAAAAGCAGAAGCAGCAGGGGAAAAAACACCCCAAAAAAGGCACGAAAAGGCGAAAATGCCCTCATCCGCGTCCCCAGAGCAGCCGGGCGAAGACGCCGAGGAAAAATCCCCAGACCAAGTTGTAGAGGATGACGAAGAGCGGGGTGGCGGCGCCGAGGCCGAGACCGAACCAGCCGGCTTCGGTGAAGCGGGGGAAGAAGAAAAGGAGTTGGGCGAGGGTGGGCAGGAGGCTCAGCCACAGCCCCTTGCGCACCCAACGCCGACGCAGGTGCAGGTAGCGGATAACGAAGAAATAAGGCAGGCCCCAGAGGCCGCCCCAGACGAGGCGGGGATAGAGCCAGGCGCGGGTGAATTCGGGAGCCATCTCAACCCCGATGAGGCCGGTGATCCCCCAGAGGCCGCCGAGCCAGGCGGCAACGCTGTTGACGAGGGCGGCGAGCAGCCCGGCACAGAAGCAGACGGCGATCAGGGCGCTGGTGCGTTGCATCGGATCCCTCCTTGGATGATGAAGGCCGGACCGGTCGCTGAAAATACCGACTTTCTTAAGGCTGATCAAAAATGCCCAGGTGCAAGGCGCCCGAAGTTCGAGGAGCGAGTCGTACCGGCCAGGTACGTCGTAGCGACGAGGACGAGGGCAACGCCGCAGATGGGCGTTTTTCATCAGCCGTTCAAACAGTGACCTCGTTCATGCTGCCGGTCCGATACCCCTGCAAATCGAGGGCGACATAGGTGAAACCGGCGGCCTTGAATACGGCCACCACCTCGTTGCGCAGGTTGCCGTCGCCGAAGCGGGCCAGTTCTTCCGGGGCGACCTCAATGCGGGCGATGTCGCCGTGATAACGTACCCGGTAGTTGCGAAACCCCCGCTGGCGCAGAAAATCCTCGCAGCGCTCCACCTGAGCCAGACGCTCGGCGGTGATTGCCGTGCCGTAGGGAAAGCGGGAAGCGAGGCAGGCGAAGGGCTGCTTTTCAGCGGTGGGCAAACCGAAACGGCGGCTGAGCTCCCTGATCTCTTCCTTGTCGAGCCCGGCTTCGAGCAAGGGCGAGCGTACCCGCAACTCGTCGGCGGCCTGGCGGCCGGGACGGAAATCGCCGAGATCATCCACATTCGAGCCGTCGAGAATCTCGGCGAAGCCGAGTTCCAGAGCCTTGGCGCGGCAGAGGGAAAAGAGCTCTTTCTTGCAATGGTAGCAGCGGCTGCGGTCGTTCTCGGCGAAACCGGGGATCTGCAGTTCGTCGCTTTCGATCACCAGTTGTCGAACGCCGAAGGTCGCGGCCAGAGCGCAACTCTCCTCGAACTCGTAGCGCGGATAGGTCGGCGAGGTCGCCGTCAGCGCCAGCACCTTCTCGGCGCCAAGGACCGCCACCGCCACGCGCAGCAGCAAGGTCGAGTCGACGCCGCCGGAANNACGCCTCAGTCGTAAATCCCCGTCGAGAGATAGCGTTCGCCGGTATCGCAGAGGATGGTCACGACATTCTGGCCGGGCTTGAGCCGCCGGGCCACCTGCAAGGCGGCGAAGACGTTGGCGCCGGCGGAAATGCCGACAAAGAGCCCTTCGACCCGGGCCAGTTTCCGGGCGGTGGCGATGGCGTCGTCGTTGCCGACGCGGATGACCTCTTGGTAGATGGAGGTATCAAGGACATCGGGAACGAAGCCGGCGCCAATCCCCTGAATCTTGTGCAGGCCCGGGTCGCCACCGGAAAGGACGGCCGAATCGGCCGGTTCCACCGCCGCGATGTGGACCTGGGGATTGCGCGCCTTGAGCGCCCGCCCGACCCCGGTGATGGTGCCGCCGGTACCGACTCCGGCGACGAAGGCGTCGACCGCGCCGTCGAGAGCGGCGAGGATCTCCGGCCCGGTGGTCTGCTCGTGAATCCGGGGATTGGCGGGATTTTTGAACTGATGTGGCATAAAGCCCTTTTTCGCGCGGACAAGTTCCTCGGCAGCATCGATGGCACCGCGCATCCCCTGGGCACCGGGGGTCAAGACCAGTTCGGCGCCGTAGGCCCCGAGCAACCGCCGCCGCTCCTGGCTCATGGTATCGGGCATGGTGAGAATCAGCTTGTAGCCTTTGATGGCGCAGACCAAGGAGAGGCCGATGCCGGTGTTGCCGCTGGTCGGCTCGACAATGGTCGCGCCGGGCTTGAGCCTCCCCTCCTGTTCCGCCGCTTCGATCATGGCCAGGGCGATGCGGTCCTTGACACTGCCGCCAGGATTCATCGATTCGAGTTTGCCCCAGACGGCGGCCCCCGCCGCATCGGCGAGGAGGTTCAATTTGACCAGAGGGGTCTGGCCGATCTGCCCCAGGGGGCTGGTGCTTGTGGTGGCCGGCATGAAATCCTCCGCGCTGCTGTCAGATATAGTACATGAAGCGGTGATCGAGTTCCTTTTCCAGACCCATGATCTTGCCCTGTTCGCAGAGGTCCTTGAGGGTCACCGAGTCGAAATAGGCGGAGAGCTGCCGGGTCGCCTCGGCCCAGACCTGCTGGGTGACGCAGCGGCTGTCGAACTCGCACTTGCCCTTGCCCTTGCTCTCATCGTTGTCTTCCTTGGCGCAGATCACCAGGGTCAGATCCCCCTCGGCGGCCAGCAAGATCTGCCGGACGGTGATCTCCTCGGGCTTGCGGGCCAGCATGTATCCCCCCTGCGGCCCGCGGCGGCTCTTGATCAGGCCGGCCTTCTTCAGATCCTGAAAAATCTGCTCCAGATAACGGGGCGAGATATCCTGCCGCCGGGAAATGTCCTTGATCTGCGTCGGCAGGTTTCCGGAATGGTAGGCCATGTCGAACAGGGCGCGCAAACCGTAACGGCTTTTGGTCGAAAATTTCATCAGAGTTTCCCTCCATAAAATTGTTACTAGAACATTTATCTAACTCTATCGTTTGTGTCAAGAATTTAATACCCCCGCACCGTTGCCGGGCATCCGGGAAAGGGATTTCTACGGCGGAAGGGGTTGACAGTCGGGCGGGAGAACGTAAACGTATAAGAAACAATCAACCAGCGGGAAAGGAGAGAGCCTATGCTGCCCAGCCGTTGGGATCCCTTTCGGGATCTGAGCAAGGAATTGAACCAGTTACACCGGGAAATGGATGAGATGTTCCGCCGCGCCTTCGGCCTCACCCGCGAGCCCGGCGAGGGGCTCGGGATGGGCGCCCCGGCCATCAACAGCTACATAAAGGACCACTCCTTCTATGTCGAAGTGGAAGTGCCCGGGGTGAAGCGGGAACAGCTCGACGTCAGCGTCGACGGCAACATGCTGACCATCAGTGGCGAGCGTTCCGCCGGCCGGGAAGCCAAGGATCACGAATACCTAGTGCGGGAAACGCACTTCGGCAGCTTCCGCCGACGGCTGATGCTCCCCGAGGGGGCGGACGCCGAGAAGATCCAGGCGGTCTGCAA
>DIVU01000070.1:17929-22365 GCA_002423365.1 Desulfuromonadaceae bacterium UBA6124
TCTGTCTGTCCCCCTCACCCTTCACTCCTCACCGTCCTACTCCCAGGGCTTGATCACCCCTGATTCCAGGGCCGCGCGTTCGACGGCTTCGGCGACTTTCTGATGAACTTCGTCGTTGAGGATGGAGGGGACCAGTTCCCCTTCTTCGGCGCAGGCGGCGATGGCCTTGGCCGCGGCGATCTTCATCTTGTTGTTGATGACCCGGGCACGCACATTGAGGGCGCCGCGGAAGATGCCGGGAAAACCGAGGGCATTGTTGACGCTCTTGCCGTCGGCGGCAAAGGCGGCACCGGCGGCGACGGCATCCTCGGGGGTGATTTCCGGGTTGGGATTGGACAGGGCGAGGATGACCTGCCCTTTCTTGACCATCTCGGGCTTGATAAGGCCGGGACAGCCGGTGGTGGCGATGACGATGTTGGCGCCGCCCATGACATCCAACAAGGTACCGGCTTCGCCCCCGGCCGCGTTCAAGCGCTCCCTGGCCGATTCCTGCAAGTCGGTGCCGATGACCTTCTTCACCCCGTAGGAGAGGAGCAGCTTTGAAATCCCCATTCCCGCCGCGCCCAGGCCGATGACGCCGATCGCCGACTTGCCCAGCATCAACCCGGAAAACTTGGTGGCGTTGAGCAACGCGGCGAGGACCACCACGGCGGTGCCGTGCTGGTCGTCGTGCATGACCGGGATGTCGAGGATGCGGTCGAGCACATCCTCGATCTCGAAACATTCGGGGGCGGCGATGTCTTCGAGCTTGATGGCGCCGAAGGTCGGGGCGATGTTCTTCACCGTCTCGATGATGACCGCCGGGTCCTTGCTCTCGATGAGGATGGGAATGCCGCTCACCCCGACCAGCCGGTCAAAGAGCGCCGCCTTCCCTTCCATGACCGGCATTCCCGCCACCGCGCCAATGTCGCCGAGGCCGAGTATCGCCGTGCCGTTGGTGACGATCGCCACCTGGTTGGGAATCGCCGTGTATTTGTACGCCAGCTCGGGGCGTTTCTGGATGTCGCGGCAGATGGTGGCGACGCCGGGGGTGTAGATCTTGCGGATGTCGCCGATGCTGTTGAGGGGACGGGTCCCCTTCATCGCGATCTTTCCCCCCTCGTGCAGCAGGTGCACCAGGTCGATGACGTCCTCGACGATGATCCCCTCGACCTTGGCCAGGTTGTCGAGAATCTCCTCCATCTGCTCGTCGTTATCGACATAGATGGTCATTTCCCGGGTGTTGTGGGTCAGACCCATGCGCAGCAACCGGATATCGCCGATATTGCTCCCCTGCATGCCGATGGCCGACGTCAGTTTGCCGAGATACCCCGGTTTGTCGAGAATCATCACTCGCAGCGTTTTAGCCAGTTTCCCCGCGCCCTTCTCGATTTCCATGGCGTGTCCTCTCCCTTTGAATCAAGCGATCTTCAGCTGCCCGCACCCCTGATCCCCCGGCACAAGCAACCGGAGTTCCATAAAGGTACCAGCTGCCCGGCCGAAGGCAATGCCTCGTCTGTTCGCGCATGATAGGCGCGGCGCAAAAAGCGGTCAACGGGAAAAGAAAGCGGGGAGAACGAAAGCTGGATGGGCTTCAGGAGCCGAGGCGCAGGATCTCGGCGGCGATCTTCTCCAGGGGCATGACGAATTCGGCGCCGCCGAGCTTGATCGCTTCCTTGGGCATGCCGAAAACGACACAGCTGGCTTCGTCCTGGGCAACGGTGCGGGCGCCGGCGTCGCGCATCTCTTTCATCCCCTTGGCGCCGTCGTCCCCCATGCCGGTCATGATGGCGGCAACGGCGTTCTTGCCGGCATAGCGGGCGGCGCTGCGGAAGAGGACATCGACCGAGGGGCGGTGGCGGGAGACGAGGGGGCCATCCTTGACTTCCACATAGTAGCGGGCGCCACTGCGCTTGAGCAGGGTATGACGGTTGCCGGGGGCGATGAGCGCCCGGCCGCGCACCACCGTGTCGCCGTCGGCGGCCTCCTTGACCGTGACCCGGCAGAGGCTGTCGAGGCGCCTGGCGAAGGCGGCGGTGAAGTTCTCAGGCATGTGCTGAACGATGACGATGCCGGGGGTGTCGGCGGGTAGGGCTTCGAGAAAGATTCGCAGGGCTTCGGTGCCGCCGGTGGAGGCGCCGACTACCACCACCTTTTCGGTCGTTTGGATCATCGCCTTGCCGGTCGGCTTGGCCAGTACCGCGTCGGCGCTCAGCTTCGGCTCGGCGCGCAAGGTCGCCGGGGCGAGCTTGCGCACCTGAACACTGGCGGCGGCCTTGACCGTATCGCAGATGCGCACCTGGGCTTCCTGCAAGAACTGTTTGGTGCCCAGGGCCGGTTTCTCGATGATCTCGACGGCGCCGTATTCCAGGGCCTTGAGAGCCGATTCCGAGCCCTTGCCGGTGAGGCTGGAACACATGACCACGGGGATCGGGTGCTGGGACATGATCTTGCGCAGGAAGGTCAGGCCGTCCATGCGCGGCATTTCCACGTCGAGGGTGATGACGTCGGGAATCCCCTCCTTGAGTCGCTCGGCGGCGACAAAGGGGTCGGAGGCCGTGGCCATGATCTCGATTTCGGGATCGGAACTGAGGATGTCGGCCAGGGTCTGGCGCACCACGGCCGAATCGTCGACGATCAGCACCTTGATTTTTTTGGTCATCCTCTCATTCCTCTCTCGATATTCCACAGCACCTGCGGTGGATCTCAGCCGTCCCGCCAGGTTTTCTTCAGGCGCTTGAGAAAGACTTCCCCGGTATGGGGATAAAAAATCAGCTTGCGCCCCTGTCGTCCGCCCACGTCCGCGATCCTCGGAACCAAGCCTTCTTCCTGCAAGAGCTGCTGGGCCATGGCAATGTTCTGCCGCCCCACGGTGTTGACTTTCGTCGGATGCAGCACCGGAAACATATCGGAGCCGCCGAAGAGTTTGGCCTCGATTTCGTCCCGGAAAATGCCCAGGCGATCAAACTCGCTCAGCATGTGCCGCAAGGCGCCGTCCACATATTTGAAACCGCCGCCTTCGCCGCCGCAAGGGAGCATGGCGTGACAGATGGCGCCAACGATATGCCGGGGACTGTAGAGGGTCACCGCCACGCAGGAACCGAGAACCGTGGCGACTTCGACGGGATGCTCGTTGATCGTCAATTCCCCCGGCTTGAGATAGATTTTCGGCAACTGCGCCAGGGGGGTCATGACCGGGGCTTCCGGTAGACGGTAGGCGCCACCTGCGTCACCGGCACGTCGCAGCCGTGCAGCGATTCGGAATGACCGAGAAACAGAAATCCGCCGGGGAGGAGGTGGCGGCAGAACTTGCGCACCAGCCGTTCCTGGGTTTCCCGGTCGAAATAGATGATGACGTTGCGGCAGAAGATGACGTCCTGCAACTCGCGCAGACCGAATTCGTCATCCATGAAGTTGAGGCGCCCGAAATTGACCATGGCGCGTTGCTCGGGGGCGATGCGCACGATGGGGTTCTCTTTGTCCTTGCTCTTGAGCAGGTATTTACGCCGCGCCAACGGCGGTATGGGGTCGATGCGGTCCTGATGATAGACGGCGCGCCGGGCGATGTCGAGCACCCGGTTGGAAATATCCGTGGCGAGAATCTGCGGACGCAGCCCCAGTTGGGGATGCTGCTCGCGGAATTCGCTCANNCCGCGCTCGGCGGTGCCGATTTTCAGCAGTTCGGGGATGGCCGTCTGGGTGAGGTAGGTAAAGTGGTTCGGTTCGCGGAAGAAATCGGTCTTGTTGGTGGTCACCGCGTTGGTCAGGTGAACCATCTCATTTTCCCGCCCCTGGGGGCTGAAGAGATAGTCGCAGTAGGCACCGTAACCGTCGAGCTTGAGGGCGCGCAGCCGCTTGGCCAGGCGCCCTTCGAGCATGGTGGCCTTGCTCGGCGGCATCTTGATCCCTAGTTCGCCGTAGATGAATCCGCTCAGGCGCTGAAAGTCCTTGGGATGTAGGCTCATGATCTCCTTGGGAGAGTGAGGGGTGAAGTATGATGTGTGAGGTGTGAGACGCGAGGGCTTTTAACCCTTCACACCTCACACCTCACACCTCACCATGTCATATCAGAACTGCTCGAACTCCTCGTCCAGCTTGTCCTTGCCTTTGCCCATGTCGAGCATCAGCCCGCTACCCGCGCCCTTGGTTGGTGCGCTTCTTTTTCCGGAAACGTGGGCGATGGCAGCGGACTTGCCCTTTTTCGCGGCGACGGGTTTGCGCATCACGCCCGAGGAGCGGCTATCGACCTTGAAGAAGGCGATGGTGTCCTGCAACTGCTCGGCCTGGCTCGACAGTTCTTCGGAGGTCGAAGCCATCTCCTCGGAAGCCGAGGCGTTCTGCTGAATGACCTGGTCGAGCTGCTGGATCGCTTGATTCACCTGCTCGGCGCCGGTGTCCTGCTCCTTGCTGGCGGCGGAAATCTCCTGCACCAGCTCGGCGGTGCGCTGGATGTCCGG
>DIVU01000234.1 GCA_002423365.1 Desulfuromonadaceae bacterium UBA6124
TTGGCGAAGGGGGATTGGGACGAGGACTTGAGGGCATCTTCGAGGGTGAAAATGTTGTTGGCTTCGAGCAGGGGGATGAGCTTGAGCAGCACCTCGGCGGTGGCAACGGCGTCGCCGAGGGCAGTGTGGCGGCCGTGAATGGTAAGGTTGAGCATTTCGGCGATGGCATCGATCGAATGATCCTTCTGGTTGGGGCGAACCACCGAGGAAAGGAGCAGGGTGTCGAGGACCGGATTGTCGAAACGCAGGCCGGTGCGGCGTTCGTTGAGTTCCAAAAAACGCATGTCGAAGGCGGCGTTGTGGGCGACCAGCACCGCCCCTTCGGCGAATTTGTGGAAATGGGGAAGCACTTTTTCGATGGTCGGTTGGCCGACCAGGCGGGACGGATCGATGCCGTGGATAGCCACCGACTCGGGGGGAACGCTGCGGCGGGGATCGACGAGCTGGTCGATGATTTCATCGTAAAGTAACCGGCCATTGATGATGCGGATAGCGCCGAGTTGGATGATTTCATCCCCCTGCGAAGGGTTGAGACCGGTCGTCTCCGTGTCGAAAACGACGTAGGTGAGCTTGCGCAGGGGACGCTTGCCGAGGTCGTCCATGCCTGGCCGGTTAAAGAGGTCGAATTCGTAGTAAACCGGGCGCGGCTTGTGCGGCGAAGGCAGTTCTTCGTGCGCCGAGGGGGAAGCGAGGGGCAGCTCGATCCGGACCTCGTGGCAGGCCTTACCCCCAGCCGACTCGATGAAGACGGCGCCGCCGAAGCTGCTGACCAGATCGCTGAAGCTGAGGGCCTGCCCCTCGCTTTCGACGATCACCGGCGACGCCACCCAGTCGGCGATGAACTGGTAGTCGAGACAGTAATCGGGCCAGCCGATGGTCATGGAGGCCCTCGCCGAAGAAGTCTGCCGCAGAGTCACCTGGAAGGCGCCAAAGAGCTTCTGCCCCTTGAGTAGCCCGGCCAGATGGGCCAGGGCCTGCACTAAAGAATAGCTGTCGAGGCGCAGCCAGAGGCCGTCCTGCGCCTCTCCCTGCAACTCGGCACCGAAACGGTCAAAGAGGGTTTTGCGCAGAATCTCCATGAGGTTCTCGGCGAGGATATCCTCGACCTTGCTCAGGGCATGGCGATGATGGGTGTAGTGCTCGCGCACCTGTTCGAGGTTCTGCTGCAGGGCCAGGGACGACCGGTCGATCACCCGCCGGTAGCGCTGCAACTGATGGGGCTTGAGTTCGGGCCGGGCGAGGATGGTGGAGATCGACCGGCGGATGTCGGCGATCCCGTCCTGAAAGGAATCAGCCATGGTCTGAATCAGCCGGTCGCGGCGGTTATCCGCCTCGATCTGCGGGGTCATGTCCTCCAAGGTCAGGACGAATCCGGAAATCTCCTGCTCTTCGACTTTCTGCCCGAGGACCAGGGCCATATTGAGGCGCAGGCAGGCGCCGTCGGGGCGGGTCAGCATGAAACCGAGGGTCGACAGGGTCTGCTCCTGGTGCAGCGACTGGCGCAGGCGCTCGAAGGCGTGCATCAGCGGTTCGCGCCGCAACAGGCCGAAAACCGAGCGCCCCAGGCCGATGATCCCGGCGCCCCCCTGGCCGTTTTCCGGCTGGAGCAGGTTCTGGGCCTGCTGGTTGTAGAGCAGGATCAACCCCTCGGTATTGCAGACCAGCACTCCGCTAGGGAGTTCGGACATGAGCGCCGCCAAGCGGTTGCGCTCTTCGTCGACCTGGGCCTGGGCCTCGTGAATGCGGGCATCGACCTCGGTTTTGAGCTTCTGGAAAGCGTCGGCGTAATCGTTAATGATACCCGTCAGATAGACGACTTCGCGGGCGCCGCGGGGAAAAATCCGGTAATCGGGATTGGCCGTGGCCATCATCCGGGTTTTTTCGGCCAGTTGCAGAATGGGGATGACGTAGTAGTAGAAGAGCATACTGACCAGGCCGCCGATGGCGGTGACCAGAATGACCGAACCGAGCATGGGGAAGGGGAGGATTTTATCGAGCAGCCCCTTGACGTAGGTCTGCTCGTCGGGCGCCAGGGAAAACCAGGAACCGAAGAGCGCGGCCCAGATCACGCCGAAGATGACGTTGGCGATGGCGAAGAGGAAGATCCAGTAGCGGTACTGAGGTTTCATAAACGCCCGAAATCAGGAAGGCACAGGATAAGGAGTTTCTTATTGTACGCAATCCGACCGGGGGCCGTCCAGAACTTTGCTCGAAAAAAATAACGCCGTTTTCAATCGCCCGAAACAAGAAGTCAGCGTTCGGGCAGTTCGTACTTGTAGCCCACGCCGTAGACCGAATGGATCAGTTCCTCGTCGGGCGCGGCAATACTCAGCTTCTTGCGCAACTTCTTGATATGGCTGTCGATGGTGCGCTCGCTGACGATGCGCTCGTCGGGGTAGATGCGATCCATCAGCTGATCGCGGGAGAATATCCGCCCCGGGCTGGCGAAGAGGATGGCGAGCAGCTTGAATTCTACGGCGGTCAGATCAAGGTCGACTCCATGCAGATTGGCGCTGTAGCGGGCCTCGTCCAGCACCAGGCCGTGGTTACTGTCGGCGGCCGTCCCCCCGCGACGGAGCACCGCCTTGACCCGGGCCACCACCTCGCGCGGGCTGTAGGGCTTGCAGATATAATCGTCGGCGCCGAATTCGAGGCCGAGCAGGCGGTCGATCTCCTCGACCCGGGCGGTGACCATGATGATCGGCACGCTGGAAAAGCGCCGCACCTCCTTGCAGATCTCCATGCCGTCTTTCCCCGGCAACATCAGATCGAGCAACACCAGGTCGGGCTTCTGTTCGTGAATGGCGGGAACCGCCGCCATCCCGTCCGCCACCAGGCGGACCTCGAAGCCGGACTGACGCAGATAGTCGGCCAGCAGTTCGGCCAGTTTAGGCTCATCTTCGATGATCATGATCCTGCCGCTCATTGCGCAACCTCCTCCAAGGGCAATCGAACCGTGATCCACACCCCGCCCAGCGGCGAGGTTTGGGCGGAGATCGTCCCGCCGTGGGCTTCGACGATATTGCGACAGATGGAGAGCCCCAGGCCGGCCCCGCCGCTGTAGCGGTTGCGGGAACTCTCCACCCGATACAGCCGTTCGAACAGCCGTTCCAGTTCGCCCTCGGGCACTCCGGGGGCGCTGTCCTGAAAATGGATGACGGCCCAGCCCGCTTCCCTTTCCAGTCGGACAACCAGTTCCCCACCGGCGTCGGTGTAGTTGCGGGAATTATCGAGCAGGTTGGCGAAGAGCTGGCCTAGCCGGGCTCCGTCGGCGAAGAGGGTCACATCGGCGGCATCAGCCTCGAAACGCAGGGCAATGCCCTTGCGCGCAAATTCGCTCCGCGCCGTCGCCAACGCCTGTTCCAGCAGCTCCGTCAGGGATTCGGACGCTTTGCGATAAGTCAGGGCGCCGACGTCGGAAAGGGCCAACTGGTAAAGGTCTTCCACCAGCCGCCCCAGGCGCAGGGCTTCGCTATGCAGGGAGTCGAAGGTTTCCGGCCCAGCCTGACGGATGCCATCCTGCAGCGCTTCGATCTCGCCGCGGAGAACGGCCAGGGGCGTGCGCAGTTCGTGAGAGATATCGGCGATCCAGCGGCGCCGAGCCTCCTCGTTCTTCTCCAGGGCCAAGGCCAGGGAGTTGAAATCCCGGGCGAGCTGCCCCAGTTCGTCCCCCCGCTCAGCGGGAGTACGCACGGTGAAGTCGCCCGCCGTAAGCCGACGGGTCGCCGTGGCCAAGGTATGGATCGGTTGCGCCAGGCGGCGGGCCAGCGGCAGGGCGAGGAGCGCCGAAACGATCACGGCCAAAGCG
Organism: Desulfuromonadaceae bacterium UBA6124; assembly: GCA_002423365.1. Classification (GTDB taxonomy): domain Bacteria; phylum Desulfobacterota; class Desulfuromonadia; order Desulfuromonadales; family Trichloromonadaceae; genus Trichloromonas. The sequence goes on from DIVU01000234.1 coordinate 3,809, forward strand.
GCGATGAGAAGCATCGCCCACTGCTGCTCCCGCACGAAGCGCAGCTGGTTGGCATCGGCCA
>DIVU01000125.1:0-2556 GCA_002423365.1 Desulfuromonadaceae bacterium UBA6124
TCTGGGCGAACCAGTCGACGCTGGCCGGCTCCAGGATCGGACGGGCGTAGAGGTTGCGGGAGGTTTTCAGCGCCGGGCGCCAGTAACGCAGTTTGCCGGCGAGTTCACCGGTCAGCTGATGGAGCGCCTCGGCCTTGAGGCCGGTCCAGCGACCGCGCAGTTCGGCATCGTCGCGTAACCGACCGATATCCCCCGGCAGCCCGGCTTTTTCGTAGGCGGCCAGCGCTTCGGGGTGGGCATCCTCGAAATCGGAGAGGAAGGCGTCGTCGTGAAAGAGCACCCCGGCGAAGGGGGCATGCTTGGCCAGATCCTCGTAGACGTCCCCGATCAACTGCCGCGCGTGTGCGGAAAAGGGGGAGAGCCGCCGGTAGTGGCCGGGATCGGCGGCGGGAGCGGCCTCCGCGCGCCAGGCCAGCACCTGGTCCCTTTCATCGCCGATGGCGAAGGCGAGAAGGGGCATCCAGGCATAGACCTGGACGCCGGCGCGGGTACGCAGCTGCCAGGCGGCGCGATTGAAGAGATCGGCGCGCAGCGGCAGATGCCGGTTGGGAAAATAGAGGGCGTCGGCTACCCCGTCACCGTCGGGATCGGCGAAGGCTTGCAGGTAGACGGTGCTGACTCCGAGGGTCTTGACCCGCTCCAGTAGACGGCCGAGGTTGGCCTCTTGTTGGGCGGGATCGGGATCGAAGACGTAATCGAGATCGGCATGCACCACCCGTTGCGGCGGGTTGGGGTCAGTCGGGTGGCGCAGGGTCCAGACGAAATTGGCCAGGTTCGGATCGTTAAGAATCAGGTCGCGGCGCACCCTGGCGAGATTGTCCGTCTGGTTGTCGCCGCTTTCCAGGGTCAGGGTGATTTCCATCCCCTGTTCGGCGGCCAGCTCCCGGGCGAGGTCGTTGTATTCGCCGTAGGGCCAGACCATGACCCGGGGGAGGCGGCCGAGGCGTTTTTCGAAGAGGGCGGTGTTGCGGGCGAAATCCTCCGCCAGTCGTTGCCGGTAGGCCTCGTCCGTTTCATAACCGCCGGTCGCCTGGTCGTAGCGGCGGGTGGTCATGGCCGGCTGGGTGTTCCCCTGGGGATTGGCCGGTTCGCCGTGATGGAGGTCGTAGCTGTGGGAAGCGATCTCCACCAGTTTCGACTCGGCGACCTCGCGGATTTCCTCCCAGCTCATGAAGTGTTCGCGCGGCACCTGCCGGTCACCGTAAGGGACGGTTTCACCGGATGGGGTCTCGATCCAGCGGCCGACCAAAGCCAGCACGGCCGGGTAGTCAAAGGCCTTCAGCAGGGGGAAGACGGTGCGGTAAAAACTGGTGTAGCCATCGTCGAAGCTGAGCAATACCGCTTTCTCCGGCAGTGGGCGCTTGCCCTCTTGGGCCGCCAACAGGTCGTCGATGCCGACGACTTTGTAGCCGTTTTCCCGCAGCCAGGCGAACTGGGCCGTCAGGTTGGCGGTGGAGACGGTCATGCCGTCCGGATCGTTGGCGACCTCTTCGACGTCGTGATAGCAGAGAACGGTAAAGGCCTCGGCCCCGATCGGGGCGGCGACAAAAAAGGCCGCCAGCCAAAAGATGATCATCCAGGTCCGACGCATGGCTAGAACCTCCATCCCAGGCGCAGGAAATATTCCAGGCCGGTTTCCCCCACGCCGTCATAGACCCGCCGTCGCCAGACGGCACCGTAGTCGAGGGCCAGACGATCGTGGGCTTGCCAGTTGTGTTCGTAAAGGAGCGACGCGACGGGATGCCCGCCGAAATCCCGCTGCCAGTAGCCGCCGCCGGAAAGGGCCAGGCGATGGCCGAAGGAGAAGTCGTAGCGGCGGTAGAGCAGCCAGCGGTTGTCGAGGGTCAGTTCGGCGGAGAAGTCGCGTTCGGGGCTGAAGTAGGGGCCGTCGCTCTCGCTGTTGAAACCGTTGCCCAGATCAAGGCGGGCATCGAGCTTGTAATGGGGGCGGCTGAGCAGTCGCTCGCGGACATAGCCGCTCAGTTGGATGCGGCGATTGTCGTCGCTGAAGTCCATCCATTGGCCGGAGATTCCCCATTGCCCCGATTCGTTCCGCAGGTAATCGACCCCCAGGCGCAGGGCATCGGCGTCGATGCCGTTGCGCAGGGCGCGCAGGGGAGTGTCGCGGCTGAAGAGCTCGGCGGCGAAGGGGATGGACCAGTGATCGCCCAGATGTCGGCGTCCGGCCAGGGCCAGGCCCAGATCGTCGCCGTCGGCCTGATTGGCGCTGATTTCGAGCGTGCCTTCCAAGTCGCGACCGCGATATTCGAGACCGATGCCGTAGCGGCGGTAGATGCCCTCCCCTTCGGGGAAGTCGGCGCGGCTCCAGGACCAGCCGGCAAAAGCCCGGTAGTGGGTGAGGAAGGGAGATGAAAAGAGGGTGCTCTCCAGCCGCAGTTCTTCGCTGGCCGGTTCGGCGCCGCTGTTGTCGGCATAGGCGGCACCGGCGCGCAGTTCACGCAAACGGTGGGTTTCCCAACTGCGCATCAGGCGCTGGGCCTGGCGGTTTTCCGGAAAACGTCGGTACAGGTCGGCGATGAGCGGCTCGGCCCGGTC
>DIVU01000125.1:2668-3976 GCA_002423365.1 Desulfuromonadaceae bacterium UBA6124
ATGCGTTTTTGCGCCTCTTCGAGGTCGTCGCCGAAAAGGCGGGCCTGGGTCGCCGTGATCGCGGCATCGAGCCCGCGCCGGTTGGGGCTGGGAGTGCGGCTGCCGCCCGGGCGGATCCAGATCGGCTCCCGCTCCGCCAACCGGTCGACCAGAGTGAGGGCTTGCTCGAAATCTTCCAGTTCGATGTAGGCGTAGAAAAGGGCGTGTTGGGCGGTGAAGTTGCCGTGTTGCGCCTCGAGCACTTGCAGGTATAGATCCCGCGCCTGTTCCGGTTGCCGCAGATAGAGATAGGCGTCGGCGGCGGCTTGCCGGGCGAAGGGGGGGATTTCGATGCCGTCGGCGACCAGGCTTTCATATTCGCTCACGGCCTCCGCCATGCGCACCCGGTCGCGCAGGGCCACCAGCCGATCGAGGCGGCCCTGACGGATCAGCGGGGCTTCGGCAGCGGGGTCGAGGGCGGCGAGGTTCTCTTCGAGCAGGGCCAGCGCCCGGTCGGTGGCGGCGAAGCGTTCGGCTTCGCTGGGCGGTTCGACAATGCCCCAACGGACCTGATGCGCGGCGCGGTTGGCGCGCAGGGTCGACGAGGTCGCGCGGTCCGCTTGGGGCGTGGCGGTTTCGGCCAGGTCCACGGCCAGGTGGCTGGCGCCGAGGCCGTCGAGGGCTTGCAGTCGGGCTTGCCGGGCCGCCTCGTGAGCCGGAACCGGGTCGAGCAGTCGTTGGCTCCAGTCAAGTTGCGCCGGAAGATCCCCTTGTCGGCGGGCGATATAGAGCCCCGCTTCCAGTACCTCGGGACTCGTTGGATGGGTGTCGCGCAAGTTGTTGACGAGGGTTGCGGCCGCGGACGTCCGTCCCCCGTCGACGAAAGCGTACACCTGCCCGACCGCGAGCGTCATGCGTTCCGGGAAGCGGACCAGGGCTTGAGCATAAAGCTCGCCGGCGTCGGCGTATCGGCCAAGATTACGCAGGGATTTGCCGACCGACTCCAGGACATAGGCCGGCGCTTCGTCCAGGGGGATCCGCCCCGCCAGATCCGCCGCTTCGCCATCTTTTTCGGCCCAGCCGAGCACCACCAGGGTGTCGTAGGCCAGCCAGCGGTTTTCGGGACGGGCGGCACGCAACGCCGCCAGTCGGCGCAGGGCTTCATCCATTCGGCCCTGGCGAGCGAGTTCGACGGCATGATGGTGTTCCAGGTCGGGCAGGGCCGACCAGGCATGGTGGCGCAGACTCTCCTGGCGGGTGGCTGACAGATCCGGGCGCATGAGCAGCACCGCGTCGCTGCTTACGCCTCGGCTGATGGTGTAAAAACGC
>DIVU01000192.1 GCA_002423365.1 Desulfuromonadaceae bacterium UBA6124
CGAGATGCTCGCCACCATCAAGACCATCAGTGAACAGCTCAAGATGATGAAATCGATGGCTTCTTCCGGGGGGGGCGGCCTCTTCGACATGGCCGGCTCGGGGGGGGATGGGCGCATCGCCGCCCTGCAAGCCAAGATCGACGAGCTGCTGCTGGTCTACAATGAGCAATATCCCGCCGTGGTCAAATTGCGGGAGCAGATCGCCGAACTGGAGAAGCGGCAGCAGTCCGAAACGGTCGAGGCGCCTCCCGTGCAGGAGGCCTTCAATCCCCTGGAGGACCCGATCTTCGTCGATCTGCGGATGCGTATGAACAGCACCCAGTCCGAGCTCAATGCTTTGCAGGCTCGGGAGAACGAGCTGCAGGGCCAGGTCGAGACCAATAAACGCATTCTCGCCAACTTCCCCGAGGATAAGAAGGTTCTCGCCGACATGGAACGGGAGCGGGCGATGAATCGCAACGTCTACGAAACGCTGATGGAACGGGCCGGAGTGTCGGAGGTCTCGAAGCAATTGGAAGTTGCCGACAAGGCGACGACCTTTCGTATCGTCGATCCGGCGATCCTGCCGATCATCCCTGTCGGTATGAAACGGGTGATGATGATGTTCCTGGGGGCCTTTGCCGGGCTTGGCGCCGGCCTGGCCGCCGTGGTGGTTTTCGAAAAGCTCGATGACAGCATCAAGGATGTCGATGCTCTTCGCGCCATGGGTATGACCGTCCTCGCGGAAATCCCGCTCATGTATAGCGAGGCCGATGCCAAAAGGACGCGGCGCAAGGATCTGACTGTTTACGCCTATGGCGGGCTCTGTCTCCTTTTTGTCGGCGCCATGATGGGGCACGATCTGTTGGGCCTGACCCTGGTGGACCGGGCCATCGGTTACTTCCATCTGGATAAGTTGATGGCCGATGTGGTCGGGATGATCCGTTAGTTCCAGGTCGAAGAGAATTCTGTTTGCATAGTCGAGGTTTTCATGAGTCGTATTGAAAAGGCCATCGAGATGGCCGCGAAAAAACGTCAGGTCGCCGTTCCCGCGCCCCCCGACGAGCCGTTCGTCGCCGCTCCGGTGGCGGAGCAGGAGGCCGCGCGGGAGCAGGGTCACTACGAAACCCGGCACGAAGTCTTTGCCAGCGTGCCGCCGCCGGTGATCCGCAATCCCTTCCTGGTTACCGCCACCGGTGAGACCGGTCCGGCCTCCGAGCAATACCGCAAGCTCAAGTCGTCCATCGTCAAGCTCGCCCAGCTCGGCCGCTTCGACAAGTCGTTGATGGTCACCAGCGCCATCGGCGGTGAAGGGAAGACCCTCACTTCCATCAACCTCGCCATCACCCTGGCCCAGGAGTTCGACCATACGGTGCTGCTGGTGGAAGCGGATATCCGCCGCCCGACCATCATGAAGTACATGGAAATGGAGTCGCACGTCGGCCTCACCGACTGCGTCCTCGACGGGATCGATGTCGGCGAGGTGCTGGTCAAGACCGGCATCGGCAAACTCTCGATCCTCCCCGCCGGGCGCATGGTCCCCAATCCGGTCGAGCTCTTCTCCTCGAACCGCATGCAGAACCTGCTGCTCGAAATCAAGAACCGCTATCCCGATCGTTATGTGATCGTCGATACCACGCCGCTCTTGCCCTTCGCCGAACCCCAGTTCATCGCCGGCGCGGTCGGCGGTGTCCTTTTCGTGGTGCGCGAGGGCTACACCTCGACGGACAAGGCGGTCAAGGCCCTCGGCCTGCTCAAGAACCACAACCTGCTCGGCGTCGTCTGCAACGGTGTCAGTCAGGTGCACAGCGGCGGCAAGTACGGCTACTACGGGTATTACGGCTACAAATAACCGGTACGACGATAAATGGCGAAGAGGTGCGATGATGATGAATATTTTGAAATCGGCCGTGCTCCTGCTGCTGGTCGGATTCTTTGTCCCCGGTGCGAGTTGGGCCGAGTTCCGGGCGACACCGTCCTTCTCCCTGCGTCAGGAATATAACGACAATATCTATCTGGAACGGGACAAGGAGGGGGATTTGGTCACCTTTGTCCGTCCCTCCCTGGACATCCTCTGGAATACCCGGATCGTCGACCTGACCCTCGATCTCGGTCTCGAATACGAGAAATACTGGAAGAACAGCGACGAGGACGAACTCCGGCCGAGCCAGGGGGCGCGCCTCGACTCCACCTTCAGCCTCTATCGCGATGCTCTCTTTCTGCGCGTCACCGACACCTACGAACGGGTGCCCATCGACGAAGGGGACAAGGGTGGGGTCGACAGCAATCTGGTCAACCTCACCGACAGCAACCGCCTGGAAATCAATCCCTATCTGCTGCTTCAGCCCCTGCGTACCCTGCGGGCGCGTTTCGACTATCTTTATCAGAATGTCTGGTATCGGGAAGAGGAAGGGGACGACGCGGAGACCCACCGTTATTCGGTCGTCCTGACCCAGCAGCTCACCTCCCGGGTCAGCGCCGATCTCACCGGATCCTTCACCCAATTTCGTCCCAAAGATGCCAGCCGTACTCTCCTCGACGACACCGGCGAGGAGGAATACGACCGTACCGATGCCGGGGGCGGCCTGCTCTGGCAGGTGAACGACCAGCTTTCCCTGCGCGGCGACGTCGGCCGCGCCTGGCTTGAATACGAATACCGCGACGATTACGATTCTACCCTCTTCGGCGGGCAGGCCGACTACCAGATCTCCACCACTTTTACCGCCGGCGCCGCCTACCGGGAAGACATTTCCGCCAGCGTCGAGGACGGCGCCCGCGAGCGGATGAAAACTTCCGCCTACGTCGCCTATGCCGACCGCTCCAAGGTCCGGCTGACCGTATTCGGGACCCGGGACGACTATCTGGAAATCAACCGGCGGGATATCGGGATGGGCGCGACCCTGGATGGCGATGTCCCTATCACCAACAAAAAAGGGATCGCCTGGCTGCTCAGCTACACCGATTACGAAGAGGGGAATTACGAGGAATACCAGCGTTACGGCGGCCGCCTCGAATTCTACCATCAGCTGCGTCTGGGCCGGCTTTCCCTCGGCTACACCTACAACCGCAACGATTCGGATATCCCCTCGGAAGATTACGACAACAACATCGTCTTCGCGCAGGTGGCTTTAAGGTGGTAAGACCGAAGACTGAAGGCTGAAGTAGTCAGCTTTTTTATCCTTCAGTCTTCAGCCTTCAGTCTGCTTTTCCCCCAGGATTTCTATGTACGAATCTTATTTCGGCTTGACCGTCAAACCCTTTGAACTGGTGCCCAACCCGCGCTTCCTGTTCAACAGCCGCTCGCACAAGAAGGCCATCAGCTACCTCAAGTACGGCCTGCAGGAGCGCGCCGGCTTCATCCTGCTCACCGGCGAGGTCGGTTCCGGCAAGACGACCATTATCCGCGACCTGATCAACAATCTCGATCAGGACATCGCCCTTTCCATGGTCTACAACACCCGCGCCACCGCCCGGCAGATGCTGGCCATGATCAACGAGGATTTCGGCCTGGAGGTCGGCGGCAAGGACAAGGATAAGGTCACCCTGCTGCGCGACCTGAACGATCATCTCGTGGCCCTGCACGCCGAGCAGAAACGGCCGGTCATCATCATCGACGAGGCGCAGAACCTCTCCCCGGCCGTGCTCGAAGAGATCCGCCTGCTCTCCAACCTCGAAGCGGAAAACTTCAAGCTGGTGCAGATCGTCCTGGTCGGGCAGCCCGAACTGCAGAAGCTCATCACCCGCCCGGAGTTGCGCCAGCTGCGCCAACGCATCAGCGTCCACTGCCATCTCGAACCCCTGACCCGCGAAGAGACCGAGGCCTACGTCTACCATCGCCTGGCCATGGCCGGCAACCGCAACGCCCTGCGCTGGCAGGAAGGCTCCTTCGACACCCTCTACGGCTACAGCGCCGGTATCCCCCGGCTGATCAACGTCTTCTGCGACTTCGTGCTGCTCGCCGCCTTTGTCGAGGAAACCCGCGACATTTCCCTGGAGATGCTCGAAGAGGTGATCGGCGACGTCTCCTGGGATCGCCAGGTGGAAGCGTCGCGCCTGCATCAGGCGTTGGCGGGAGGAGAGGGCGCGGTTGGGGAGGGGATGGCCGACCGCCTCTACCGCTTCGAACAGCGCCTGGCCTGTCTCGATGCCGTCCATGAAGAAGAAGGCTGGATCGCTCGGCGCCTCGCCGTTCATGAAGAGCTTCTCGAGCGCCTCGCCGACCGCCAACATGAAGACGCCGAACGGCACGACGCCGGTCTGGACCGGATTCTGCGGCAACTCGACGAACTCCAGGCCGCCATCGGTCGACTCTCGGCGCCGGCCCAGCCGGCCACCTACGCGCCCCAGCCGACGCCCCCGACCGCGAAACCTCTCCAAGTCGAGCCCCCCACGGCTCCCAAGCCCCCTCCGGTCCCCGGTCCGTTGCCAAAAAGGCGATGGTTTGGGGGAAGGTAGGTAAGGCTGAAGGGGGGATTTATTAATAACGAAATGACAGATAACACTTCAGTCTCGAGAATTACCAACTTCCTCAGTATCGACGTCGAGGATTATTTTCAGGTTTCCGCTTTCGAGAAGGTTTCGCCGCCGGAATCCTGGGACGGATGTGATCTGCGTGTTGTCGCCAACAGTGAGCGGATTCTTGCGTTGCTCGACGGGGCCGGGGTCAAGGCCACCTTCTTTGTTCTCGGCTGGGTGGCCGAGCGTTGCCCGGAACTGGTCCGGTGTATCGCCGCCGCCGGTCACGAGATCGCCAGCCACGGTCACGGCCATCGTCGGGTCGGCACCCTCTCCCGCGCCGAGTTTCGTGACGACATTTGCCGCGCCAAGGGGCTGCTAGAAGAGATCGGCGGATCTGCGGTCCTCGGCTATCGGGCGCCGAGCTATTCCATTTCGCGCCAAACCCCCTGGGCCTTCGACGAACTGCTGGAGGCGGGCTACCTCTACGATTCCAGCATCTTCCCCATGCGCCACGATTTTTACGGCATGGCCGACTGGCCGCGCTTCGCCGGTTACGCGGTAAAGGATGCCGACGGCCAGTGGCGGCCCGGCGAACCGGTGGCGGGGGAAGCCGCGATCCTAGAGTTGCCGATCAGCACCTTGCACCTGGCCGGGAAAAATCTCCCCATCGCCGGTGGCGGCTACTTCCGCCTCCTCCCCTACGCCGCCACGCGCTGGGGACTCAAACGCATCAACGAGGTCGAGGGAAGCCCCTTCGTCTTCTACCTGCATCCCTGGGAGTTCGACCCCGCCCAGCCGCGTTTTCAAGGGGCCGGCTGGAAGAGCAATTTCCGCCATTATCTCAACCTCGACCGGACCGAAGGACGGTTCAGGCGCTTGCTTGGGGATTTCCGCTTCGGGACGATTCGGGACGGACTGGGGTTGTAGGGGAACCATATGGTTTTAAACCTCCGACGGGTTGGATGCTTCTGGCAACCCCTGGGGTTGATGGCGGTGATCTTCGTGCTCTCCTCCATCCCAGGGAAGCTGCGCAATCCCCGGCTGCGCTTTCTGACCGAGCTCGATCCCCAGTGGCAGAACCTGCTGCATGTTCCCCTTTTCGGGTTGCTGCAATTTCTCTGGCTGCGGGCGCTGGTCTGCTCCGGCGTCCCCCGGGGCAAGGCGGTCCTGTTGGGCTGCGCGGTCAGCTTGGGTTACGGCGTCTTCGACGAATGGCACCAGATGTTCGTCCCCGGCCGTTACGCCTCGCTGACCGACATGAGTCTGAACCTGCTCGGGGTGATTCTCGCCACGGTGATTTTCTGGCTACGGCCGGGGCGGAAGCAAATCGTTTAAACCCGTTTTGTCCGCGGATGAAATAGAATTTAAGGATTTACGAGGGCAGCGCCAATGCACATCCGACTTGCCACCGCCGCCGACCAGCACGCCTGGGACGGCTACGTTCTTGCCCATCCCGAGGGGACGGCCTACCAGCTCTGGGCCTGGCGGGAGGCGGTGGAAAGCGCCTACGGTTTTGCCGGAAGCTACCTGCTGGCCGAGGAGGCCGGGCAGGTGCGGGGTGTGCTGCCGCTTGTCGACTTCCAGGTTCCCTTGCGGGGCGCCTCGCTGATTTCCCTCCCTTATTGCGATGTCGGCGGGGTGTTGGCCGACGATGCCGAAGTTTCCGGCCTGCTTCTGGCCGAGGCCCAAACCCTGGGCCGGGAGCGCAATTCGCCGTGCATGCTTCGCTCCGTGACTCCCTTGGCCGGTGCCGGGGTCAACCGTACCGACAAGGTGCGTATGGTCCTCGACCTGCCCGACGGCTCCGACTCCCTGCTGGCGGGGTTGAAAGCGAAGCTGCGCAGTCAGGTGAACAAGCCGCTGCGCGACGGGCTGAGCGTCCGGTTGGGCGGTGCCGAGCTGGGCGCACCGTTCTATGAGATTTTCGCCGAGAACATGCGCGATCTGGGCTCCCCCGTGCACAGCCGGGGCTGGATCGAGGCGGTGCTGGCGGCCTACGGCGAGTGGGCGCGCGTCGCCGTGGTGGCGACCCCGGCGGGGGAGCCGGCGGCGGCGGGGATCATCCTGCTCCACCCGACGACGGTTTCCATCCCCTGGGCGTCTGCCTTGCGCCGGCATAACCGCTTGAATCCCAACATGCTCCTCTAC
>DIVU01000175.1 GCA_002423365.1 Desulfuromonadaceae bacterium UBA6124
AAAAAGGCCCCTGGATCAGGGGCCTCAGACTGCTGACAAAGTCCCCGTCGAAAGGCGGGGATTTTGTTTATAAAGTTGGCGAAATTTAGTAAAATGCCGGCATGTTACGAGCACACGACAACAAACAGATTTCGATGGAATTCGTCAGCATCGAGGAACTGGTTCCCTCGGATCATCTGCTGCGCAAAATCGATCGGGTCATGGACTTTGAATTCATCCGCGACAAAGTCAAAGACCTCTACTGCGCCGACAACGGTCGTCCGGCAGTCGATCCGGTGATTCTTTTCAAGATGCTCTTTCTCGGTTACCTGTTCGGCATCCGCAGCGAACGGCAATTGGTCCGGGATATCCAGGTCAACGTGGCTTATCGCTGGTTTCTCGGCTATGGCCTGACCGACAAGATTCCCGATGCCACCACCTTCAGCCAGAATCGAAGGCGGCGATTCAATACCAGCACGGTCTATCAGGAACTCTTCGATGAGGTGGTCCTGTTCGGGATGCGGCGCAAGCTGATCAGCGGGCGGGTTCTGTACACCGATTCGACCCATCTCAAGGCCAGCGCCAACACGCACAAGTTCAAAAAGGAGATGGTGGAGCAGTCCACCCGCGGCTACCTGGCCGAACTGGATGAGGCGATCGAGGCCGACCGCAAGGCCCACGGGAAAAAGTCGTTGGCGGAAAAGCCCCGGGAAGTGGAAAGCAAAGAGGTCAAGGTCAGCACGACCGACCCGGACAGCGGTTACATGGTTCGCGAAGGCAAGCCCAAGGGTTTTTTCTATCTCGATCATCGAACCGTGGACGGTCGCTACAACCTGATCACGGACACCTTCGTCACGCCCGCCAACGTTCACGACAGCATCCCCTATCTGGAACGCCTTGATCGACAACGGGGGCGGTTTGGCTTTGAGGTGCAAGCGACCGGACTCGATGCCGGCTACCTGACTCCGGCCATTTGCAAAGGATTGGAGGAACGGCAGATTTACGGTGTCATTGGCTATCGACGTCCCACGCACAAAGAGGGATATCTGCGCAAGAGTGCCTTTGTCTATGAGTCCGCAGCGGATGGCTATCGCTGTCCGCAAGGGCAGTTGCTCCGATATCGCACCACCAATCGCGAAGGATATCGGGAATATGTCTCGGACCCTCAACACTGTCGCCACTGTCCGCTGTTGGGGCAATGCACCCGCAGCGCCAACCAGACCAAGCTGGTCACCCGCCACGTCTGGGAGGCCTACAAGGAACAGGTGGATAGTCACCGACTGACGAAGGAAGGACGTCGGATCTATAAACGGCGCAAGGAGACGGTCGAGCGCAGCTTTGCCGACGCCAAACAGTTGCATGGGCATCGCTATGTACGGATGCGCGGACTGTTACGGGCGCAAGAACAGTGTCTGTTGGCCGCCGCTTGCCAAAACCTGAAAAAGATGGCGTTGATCCTGTGCCGGGAGGAAGAAAAAGGCAAAAAAGGCCATTTGCGTCAATTTTTGAGCCGCGTCAGCGACTCTTGGCGGGCATTTTTGGCACGAACAGCGATGTTAGGCTATTTCTATCGACTTTCCGCCGCCCATTCTTAACGACTCAAAAATAACAAACCCCACTTCTGAAAAAGCGGGGTTTGTCAGTGATCTGGGCCGGCATTTTGCCGGCTTTTTTCGTGCTCAACGCGGACCCTTTCGGCGCGTCAGTCGAAATACTCAGTGACTTCGATGCTCCGCCCGACCGGATCGACCTCGGCGACGATGCGGGCGAGATCCGTGCCGGTCAGGGTGGCGAGGGTCGGTCGGGCGAGTTTATCCCCTTCGCTGGTGGTGATGATCTTCAGATCTACGGAGTTTTCCCCCTGCCGGCCGACTTTGGTCACGACCGCCAGCTCGTTACTGTCGAGGCGCACCAGGCTGCCCACGGGGTAGGGGCCGAGATAGTCGACGAGCTTTTGCAGCAGTGTCGGGTGCAAGGTGGTGCCGGAGAGCCCCATCAGGTTTTTGACGGCCATGCGCGGCGTCACCGGGCGCTGGTAAGAACGCAGGGTGGTCATGGCGTCGTAGGTGTCGGCGATGGTTGCCATATCGGCCAGCTGCGAGATCTTCTTGCCTCGGGCGTCGGCGGGATAGCCGCTACGGTCGTAATTCAGGTGATGCCCAAGGATGATGTCGACCACCTCCTCGCCGATCCCATCCATCTGCCCGGCAATCATCGAGCCCGAGGCCGGGTGTTTCTTGATTTCTTCGTATTCCGCCTCGGTCAGGCGTCCCGGTTTGTTGATGATCTCCTTGTTGATGATCAGCTTGCCGATGTCGTGGAGCAGGGCGCCGAGTCCCAGGGTGCGCATCTTCTCTTCCGGCAACCCGCAGGCGTGACCGACGGCCAGGGCGATGACCGAAACATTCACCGAGTGGGTGAAGGTGTAGTTGTCGTAGTCCTTGAGCAGGGAGAGGGCGAGCAGGGCATGAGGCTCGGAGAGGGTCGAGCGGACCATGCTTCCGACCACCTCGACCGCTTCGGCGGAGGAGGGGATGCGCCCCATACGTACATCGTTGAAAATATGGCTGACCACGGTCAGTGCGCGCTGGTAGATCTTCCGGGGCGGTTCCGCCCGTTTGTCGGACTCCCGGATTTCCAAGGCCACCGGTTGGATATGGGTGACGCCCCGCTCGATCAGAAGCTGGACCAGGGCGTCGCCGGCGACCTGGGATTCGTGCAGGGTCTGAAAAAAACGCTGGATTTCCTGGGCGCTCAGCCCCATTTCGAATTCAAGCCCTTCCAGCCCGCGTTCATCGATCAGGGCGCGGATTTCCTCCACCGCCGGTTCGCTGAGCACGAACATGTGTTTTTCGAAAAAGAGCGTGTCTTCCAGAACTCCCAGCCTGACCCGAGGTTTTTCCTGGAAGACCGTAAGGAATTCCTTGGCCAGGTTTTGCGCCTGCTGTTGGATGGCCGGGTGGGCCGGCGGGTAAAGGCGCAGCCCTTTGTGAACACCGCTAAGGCCGTAAATGATCTTTTTCAGCTGGTCAAGATGCATGGTTCAAGGCTTTCTCCAGTCGGTTGAGAGCCAGACGCGCGGCCCGCGCCACCGCCGGGGAGCGGTCATCGACGGCGGCGCGCAGCAGGGTCAGGGCGCGCTCATCGCAGATTTTACCGAGAGCCGTAGCGGCAGCTTCGCGCAGATCCTCATCGTTGCCGCCAAACCAGAAGCGGCGCCGTTTCAGAATGCCGCCCAGGCAGGGGAGCGCCTCCGCCGAGCCGATCATGCCAAGGGCGCCGATCGTCTCCTTGCGTTCTTCCGGGGAGAGCCCTTTGCTTTCCTTGCGACTCGCCAGTTCCGTGAGTACCGGCAGAGCCAGAGTCGATTTGAGCGCGCCCAAGGAGAGGATGGCCTGGCGGCGCATTTCCCCATCGTCGTTTTCGAGGATACGGATCAGGGTACTTTCGGCGGCGCGCCCGCCGATTTTGGTCAGGGCGCGCAGGGTTTCCCGCCGCACCCGGACGTCCTCGTGGTTCAGGAGCGGGACGATCTGCGCCGTAGTTTGCTGATCGCGGATTTCACCGAGGATGACCATCACATTGCGCACCACGAACCAGCGCGGATCCTTGAGATAGCTGGTCAGGACCGGGGCAGCGGTGGCGCCGAGGCGGACCAGGGCAGCGCCCAGCACCTTACGCGCTTGGGCGTCCCCTTCGCCGGCCAGGTGGCGCATCAGGGTCTCTTCGATCCTGCCGGGGAAGGCGGCGATGAGCGACAGCAAGCGCTCCCGGGACTCGCGAACATCCGGGTTGTGGCACAGACAATGGATAAGGAAGTCGAAGAGATCCTCGCGGCCGAGGAGATCCAGGGTTTCCTGGGCGGTGCGCCGTCGACTCGGAGAAAGCTTGGGATCCTCTCCGTAGCGGTGCATCAGTTGCAGGGCGCGAATGACCAGATGGGCGCCTTCGTCGTGCAGGTGGACGAGGATGGTCGGCTGCAGCTCCTGGGCGAGAACCGCGAAGTGCTGGTCCGACTCGGTTCGCTCCAGATCGCGCAGCAACGCCTCCAGATCACGCGATTCCGGCTGCATGAGGGCGGCTGCGGCTCCTTCCGGCGTTCCTGCCGCGCCGCTGATTTCTTCTTCCCCGCCGAAGGTTTCCTCGGGACCGCGGCTTTCGATCTCTTCCTTGCGGCTCAGCACCGAGGAGAGGTCGATTTCATTGATCCAGATGGTGGAAACCCCGGCTTTTTGCAGCAGCCCTTGGGCCCCTCCCGCTTCCTGGATTTCCGCCGGTTCCCTGGCCATGCAGCGGGCGAAGGCATGCAGGTCGCGGGCTGACAGATCGGCCAGGATCATCAGGCTGCGTACGTGGCGGGCAAAAAGCTGGACGGCGAAATTCTTCAGAACCAGCCGGTCGGCGGAGATCGGCGTGTCGTCCACGCGAAAGCCTTCTTTGTGCACCGAAAAGAGGATGGACTCGCGCCCCATGAGCAGGGGCGCGAAACGCAGCAGGGTCTGCTCGACGGCGGTCTTCAGTGCCGGATGCCCCGCGGGGTAGAAGCGCGTCGCCTTCAACAGGACATCCAGGGCGCGCAGAGCCGATTCGAGATATTCCGATGTCAGGGTCGGTCCGGCCAAGGTCTGGTCATCTCCTGTCGGTGTGGGGGCAAGTTTTTCCAGCATAAGGGTTTGCGGGAAAATTGTAAATAATCAACGCTGCTTGATGAGGGCCGAGATCGCCTTGAATTCCGGCGCGCGGCTGTGGCGCAAGAGCTGGAAAAGGGCGATTTCCACTGTGGTCAGCGTCGCTCCGGCGGCGTCGGCGAGATGCAGGGCCGCCTGGTAGTCGGATTTGCGGCGGGAACAGATGGCGTCCCGTACCAGGTGCACGTCGTAATGATGGGCGCGGAGATCGAGAAGGGTCTGAAAAACGCAGACGTGGGCCTCCATCCCGACCAGTAGCACCCGGCGGGCGTCGTGGCGCGCGAGGGCGGCGAGGAAGGCCGGTTCGCCGCAGCAGCTGAAGCTGGTCTTCTCCACCAGTTCACCCTTTTCGCCGGGGGCCAGGGCGGCGATGGTCTGGCCGATTCCAGCCGGATATTGCTCGGTAGTGATGACCGGCAGGTTGAGAATGGCCGCCGCATCGATGAGGGTCCTGATCCCATTCACCACCCGCTCCAGCACCTCCGGCGGCATGGCTGGAGCCAACCGCTCCTGCACGTCGACCACCACGAGTACTGTGCCTTCCCGGTTCAGCCAGAGGCGTTCCCGTCTCTCAGTCATGGGGCTTTCTCCTTTTCGCGCAAGAGGCATTTCTCAGTCGGCCGCGACACCGGAAAAGACTCGCCCCGGTCGGGCCGCCCTGCTAATATCACTCCATTTACACCGGATCGCGGTTTCGGCTGGTAAAGGGGGCTTTCTTCATGATCCTCGGTATAACCGGTGGCATCGCCACGGGCAAGAGCAGCGTGGCGCGAATATTTCGCGAACTGGGGGCGGCGGTCCTCAGCGCCGACGAATTGGCGCGCGAGGTGGTGGCGCCCGGCTCGCCGGTTCTTGCACGCCTGGCCGAGCGTTTCGGCGCGACGGTGCTGCGCGAGGACGGCGGGCTCGATCGCCCGGCGCTGGCCGCCGTCATCTTCGCCGATCCCCAGGCGCGGCGGGATCTCGACGGTCTCATGCACCCGGCCATCGCCGCCTTGGCCCAAGCCCGGCTGCGGGAACTGGCCGCCACCGCGCCCCTGGTGGTCTATGAAGCGCCGCTCCTCTTCGAGGCCGGGGCCGAAGGGCGGGTCGACGCCGTGCTCGTCGTCACCGCCGATGAAGAGACCCAACTGCGCCGTCTCATGGCCCGGGACGGTATCGACGAAGGGGCGGCCCGGGCCCGCATCGCCGCCCAGATGCCCCTGGCGGAAAAGGTGCGCCGCGCCGATTACGTCATCGACAATTCCCAGGGGCCGGAAACGGCCGAGCGGGAGGTGCGGGAACTCTTCACGCGCCTGCGGAAATCCCGCTGAAAAAATCGAGTAGGCGCTCCCGGGTCTCCTCCCAGCGGGGATTACCCCGAGTCGCCAGGTCGTGGCCGACCTCGGCGTCGAACTGATGCAGTTCTTTGCGCGGACTGCCCAGCCGCTGATAAAGGCGATGGGCGCTGGCGGCGTCGACGGTGCGATCCCCCAGGGCGGTGAGCACCAGAACCGGGGCGATGACGCTCTCGAGGGTCGGCTCAATCCGGCGGATGAGGCGGCGGATTTGATGGATGCCGTTCAGGGGGCGGCGGTCGTAGTAATAGGGAGCCAGATGTTCGGGCAGCCGGCGCCGTTGGTGGCGCTTGACGTGGCGCAACAGCCCGATCAGAGGCGCGAGGCGGTGCCGCAGGCGCAAAAAAGGGGAGAGCAGGGCCAGCCCGGCGAATTGTTCCCGCGCGGCCAAGGCCAGCAGCAGCAAGGCGCCGGTGCTCATACCGACTCCGAAGACGGGCAGGCCTGTTTCGGCCAATTGCCCGTATCCCTCCTGCACCGCCGCCAGCCATTCCTCGTAACGGCGCCCGGCCAGGTCGGCGACGGTGGTACCGTGTCCCGGCAGCAGCACGCCCAGAACCAGGAACCCCGTAGCCGCCAGGGCTTCCCCGAGCGGGCGCATCTCCCAGGGGCTGGCGGTGAAGCCGTGGACCAGCAACGCCGCGCCTTTGGGAGGTTGTTGCGGTTCGAGAAGGAAGGGGCGGTTTTCAGGACATACGGGTGGGGAGGGGAGCTTTTCGGAGGGGATGGCGGGGGGGGCTGCGGAATCTTCGGGCAAGGGCTCCCCCTGGTGATGGAATCCTGAACGTTTATGACAGCGGCAGGGCGAGTTTCCGTCGGGAAGGCCGAAAAATGAACCGCCCCGGAGTCGCAAAGGCGATTCCGGGGCGATGGGAAGCCCGGGGTTACTTGTGGAAGCCCAGCCGGGTGGAGAGATCGTCGCCAGCCTTGATGACCAGCGGGATCAGCTCCTTTTCGATGCGTTCGTCGGTGAAGCGCATCGACGGTCCGGAGATACTTACCGCGCCGACGATGCGGCGGGTATAGTCGCGAATCGGCGCGGCCACGCAACGCACGCCCAGATCCATCTCCTCGTTGTCAATGGCATAGCCGCGCTCGGCGACCAGGGCCAGTTCCTTGACGAGTTCGTCGCGATCGGTGATGGTGGTTGTCGTGAACCGTTTCATCTCCCGCTGCGGAATGAGGGCAAGAATCTCTTCCTCGGTCATGTAGGCCAAGTGCACCTTGCCCGAAGCGGTGCAGTGGGCGGGCAGCCGGGAACCGACGCGGGAGACCACCCGCACGGTCAGATCGGTTTCGACCACATCCAGGTAGACCACGTAGCCTTCCTTGAAGATCGCCACGTAGGAGGTCTCGTTGCATTCGCCGACCAGCCGCTCGAGAATCGGTTTGGCCTGGCGCAACAGCCCCATCTGTTTGATAAAGGTCTGCCCTAGTTCCAGGGACTTGAGTCCGAGGCGATAATTTTCCGTCGCCCGGTTCTGCTCGATGTAGCCCCGGGATTCAAGGGTGGCAAGCAGCCTAAAAACGTTGTTTTTATGCAGCTTGAGACGCTTGCTCAGCTCGGTGACGCCCAGTTCGTCGACCTCGCCGTGGAACTGTTCGAGCAGGTCGAGCGCGTGGGAGACGGCCTGGATAATATATTCGGATTTTTCTTTTTTCGCCATGTCGTACGTTCTTTCTCCGGTGAATTACAGAGCAAAATGCGCCCTCATCTTATAAATTTCGCACCGCATGTCAAGCATTATGGGAAATATTGCGAAATCTGGGTCCGCGGGCGAGCTAAACCGCCCGGTCCAGCGTTTGGAAAAATATAAAATAACGTTTTACAAAAGTCAACTCTATTGGTCAGCAACCAAACGATTTCGGACAAGTCTTTCCCCGGGACGCGGTTGACAGAATGACCCCCGTGGGCTAGTCTGACGCTCAACATTCCCTGGCCGAACGGACTTCTCTCATGCTCAACCCCGGTAAAAAAATCCTTGTGGCGATCGATGGTTCCCCCCAGTCGGACAAGGCGGCCGAGGAGGCCGTGCGCCTGGCGAGCGTTGCCGGACCCCCGTTCAAAAGCAAAATTTACGCCATTCTTGTTATCCCGGGAACCAGAGCCCCTTCTTTTACTGATTTTTTCCCCTCCCCCCCCGCAACCGAGCGTCCTGACTGGGAAGAAAAACGTAAGCGGATTTTTTACGTCGTGGAAAAAGCCGCCGCCGAGGCCGGCATCCCCTTGCATATCGAGGTCGTATACGGTGAAGCCGCCGACGAGATCCTGTCATTTGCCGAACAGGAGGAGATCGACGTCATCGTCATCGGTTCCTCCGGCGCCGGCCGGGTCAAGCGCGCGCTTTTAGGCAGTGTTTCCAGCCGGATCGCGCAACAGGCCCGCTGCTCCGTCTACATCGTGCGCTAGGGGCGGCTGAGGAAAAACGCCCATTTGCGGCGTTGCCCTCATCCTCGTCGCTGCGACGTACCTTCCGGTACGCCTCACTCCTCGAATTTCGGGCGCCTTGCATCTGGGCATTTTTGCTCAGCCTGATTTAACGCGGATTTACCACTAACTCTCTATCTCCCCCTCACGCCTCGTTCCTCGTTCCTCACGCGCCCTTCGTCTCCTTCCGCAAATACTCAAAAAGTTCCGCCAGGCTCGCGCGGATCCCTTCTTCTTCCTTGGGGAATTCGTGGGGGGACAGCTCCAGGGTCAGGGCCTGGTTGTAGCCCGTTTCCCGCAGGTGGTTGAGGAAGCGGGTCAGGGGGAGGATGCCGCGCCCGGGGAGCAGATGTTCGCGGCCGTGGCCGAAATCGGAAAAGTGGATGTTGCGCATTCGGCCGGTATCGTAAAGCCGGTGGAAATCACGAAGGAAGTCGGCCTTGGACGAGCCCATGTGGGCGGTGTCGAAGGTCAGGTAGAGATGGTGATCCTCCATGAAGCGGATCAGCTGCTCGGTCTGCCCGAGCAGGTAGGGATTGACCCCGAAGGGGCCGGTGCTGGGCATGTTTTCGATGGTAATGATGACCTGGTCGCGGCCGATTTCCCGCTGGCAATCGTCGAGATGATTGAGCCAGCGCCAGAATTTGAGTTCGCAGCCGAGCCAGGAGGGGGGGTGGAAGTTGATCAGGGGAATGCCCGTTTCCAGGGCCAGTTCGGCGGTGCGCAGGGTCTGGTGAATCTTGTTGCCCCAGCCGTCCAGTTCCATGAAGGGCGCATGCAGGGAGCGGATCGGCAGGATTGCCGCCAGGTCGAGGAGCAGGGCGCGGTTGTCCTGGTACTGGAAATCGTAATTGATGATCACCTCGACGCCGTCGAATCCGGTGTCGCGGGCGAGCTCAAAGATTTTTTCCAGGGGGAGCGTGTACAGGCTGCCCGCCGACAGGACCAGTTTCATGGAAGATCCAAAATAGAACGATGTTCTTTTTAGTGCTGAGCCCCTGCCTCAGGGAGCGTGGACTTCCTCGGCCAGAAACCGGCGGATTTCTTCCGACGGCGGCGGGGTCACCAGCGATACGCCGATCATCACCAGAATCACCAGGGGGGCGCCGATCAGCGCCGAGGAGGTCGCCGGCAGGATAATGCCGAGCCCGGGAACCAGGGGGCCGAGGAGCAAGGCGCCGAAGGTGACGGCCAAGCCGGTGAGCATGCCGGCAATGGCTCCCTGCTTGGTGGTGCGATCCCACCAGATGCCGAGGAGGAAGACGGGAAAGAGGGTGTTGCCGGCAAGAGCGAAAGCGACGGCGGTGATCTGGGCGATGAGCCAGGGCGGATTAAGCGCCAGTACCACTACCAGCAAGGCCAGAACCAACGTGGCGCCCTTGGCCACCCGCATGCGTTTCTTTTCGTCGGCGGCTGGATTGATCAGGCGGTGGTAGATGTCGTAAGAAAAGGCCCCGGCACCAGTGATGAGCAGGCCGGTGACGGTGGAAAAGGCGGCGATGATGGCACCGACGGCGATGATGCCGATGAGCCAGGAGGGCAGCCCCGCCCATTCCCCCGCTTTGAGGACGATGAGGTCGGCGAGGGCGCGGGCCGCTTCGGGGTCCGTCGGTGACGGCGTGCTCCCCTGGGCGATGCGGGCGAGAGTGGCGTAGACCGGCGCGCTCCAGTAGAGCAGACCGATGAAGAAAATCCCCCAGACCACGCTCCAGCGGGCGTCGCGCAGGTTGGGGACGGTGTAGAAGCGGGAGAGGACATGGGGCAGTCCGGCGGTGCCGACCATCAGGGTGAAGCAGAGGGCGATCCATTCATAAGGCGTGCCCGAGGTCCAGGGAGCGAGGGAGAGGTGGTGCGGCGCCTGCCCCAGTTCGCACAGGGCGCGGCCGTAGCCGAGTTGGGGCAGAATCCAGAAATAACCGAGGTTTTTGGCGATGACCATGAGCGGGATGATGAAGCAGAGGATGAGGATGCCGTACTGGAACTGCTGATTGCGGGAGGCGCCAAGGGTCCCGGAGAGGACCAGATAGCCGATGCCGACGGCTGTGCCGAGGAGCAGGGAAGGGGTGTAGTCGAGGCCGAAGATCCAGGAAAAGACCAGGGCGATCCCCTTGTACTGGGCGGTGCAGTAGATCAGGGTGATGAGGATGGTAATTGTCGCCGCCAGGCAGCGGGCCACCGGGGAATCGTAGCGGGCTTCGACGAATTCGGGGGCGGTGTACTTGCCGAAACGGCGGATCTGGGCCGCCATCAGGATCAGGAGCAGGACGTAGCCGCCGGTCCAGCCGACCACGTAGGCGAAGGCCATGTACCCCTGCAGGTAGAAAATGCCGGCGATGCCGAGAAATGAGGCGGCGCTCATCCAGTTCGAGGCGATCGCCGCGCCGATCCCCGCGCGTCCGACGGAAGGGCCGGAAACGAGATAATAGGCGCCTTTGCTGGTGCGACCGGCGAGGCCGACCAGAAGCGACAGGGCGAGGATGCAGGCCAGCAGCAGGGCCGGAGCGAGTTTGATGCCTTCGCTGGGCATGGCGGTCTCCTATCGGCGTTGGCGGTGGATGCGCGTCAGGTGATCGACGAAGAGATTGAAGAGAAAACAGAGGAGAATGAACCAGACGATGAGGAACTGGCCGGAAAACCAGTAGTGCAGCGGAAAGCCGAAGAGGATGGTTTCGGTGATCAGACTGTCCCCTTCCGGGGTGTCCTGGGTCAAGAGCAGCAGAAACTGGAAGCCCAGGGTGAAGAAGGCCCAGCTGATGAGCAGTACCCAGGTGTAGCGGACCTTCTGGCGCAGATAGCCGGGGCGGGGGCGAAAGAAGTTGACCCGATAATCGGGGTTGGGCGTGGGGCGGGGCGGCGGGGTGTCGGTCATGGCTCGCTCCTGGTGCTCACCCCGCCGGTCGGGCGCGGGCGGAAAGGGTAGGGCGGACGTCCTAGGGGGCGTCCTTGACGATTTCGTACAGAACCGCCGTGGCGTAACTGCCGCGCGGCAGGGAAAACTCAAGCAGCAGATCTTCTCCCTCTCGGTGCGCCGTCGGGTTCTCGATCGGCACCCGCAGCGGCCGCCGTTCCCCCTCCATGCCCAGGCCGTCGGATAGACGAAAATTCTCCAGTCTCAACCCTTCCTTGTCAAGCAGGCTCTGTTCGAGCAGCGCCGCCTGCCCCTGCGCCGGGGTCATCTTGTAGCCGAACATTGGTCCCGAGGGGCTGATTTCCATAGCGTCGGCGCGGGGCTGCTCGGCGGCGGGGTCGACCACCAGGAAACAGGCGCCGTTGACATGTTTATAGGCCAGGTCGCCGGGCCAGAGGAGATCGATGGAATCGAGGCGCATGGCCAGCACCCGATCGAAGAGGTGCGATTGGTAGGCCGACAGATAGAGGCGCAGCAGCTTGCGGGGATAGCCCATCAGCGCAGCCTCGGGGCTTTTGCCGTCGCGCAGGGCATGCAACAGTGCGCGCTCGTCGCGGAAGCGGCCGGGAAAGGCGGCCAGCGCCCCGTCGAGATCCCCCTGGCCGTAGGCTTCGGCGGCACTGCGCCAGCGCTCGTTGGCGATACGCGCGGGATCGCCGATGACCTCGCGGATGGTTTCAGGAAAATCCCGCCGCAAGAGCGCCCGCCCGATGCGATGGGAATTGCCGAGGACGCCGTAGCGCTGTTCGCCGAAGCGGTTGGGAACGCCGGTCTGCTGCAGAATGTGCAGGGTGTCGAGGGCATGTTCCAGGGCATCGTCCTTGACCTGGCGCAGGCGGAGGGTGAAACGGTTCCCCGCCAGGTGGCCGAGACGCAGCTTGTTGCGGTGAAAGCGGGCGTCGAGCACGCGGATGTTGTCCAGTTGCAGATCGAGGGCCTGGCGCGGGGTGACGCCGGTAACCGAGACCGTCTGTCGGGTGGTGGCCCGGGCATCCTTGAGCCCGGCGTAGCCGATATCCCGTTCGCGCAGCCCCAGCGCCTTGGCCAACCGATGCAGCAGTTCGTACGTGGTGATCCCCTCTTTTTCCACCAGCAGGTAGAGATGTTCCCCCTCGCCGCAGGGGGTGTAGAGGGGCAACTCCTCGACCAGGAAATCCTCGGGTGATTCTTTGATGCTGCCCCCGGTGCCGGGAACCTTGGCGGTCAGATAGCTAGGCATGTTCAACGCGCCTCCAACTGAGCCGGAAACCGGGGTCGATGGCCGGGGGCACGACACTCTCCGGCGGCAGCTGTGGATCCCGGCGGTAATGGATGAAATGGATCGGCTGCTCCTGCTGAAGGAAGCGGCGCATGTATTTGGAAAGGGGATAACCGGGCAACTCGGTGACCAGAGGCCGGTCGAGAACATTGACGTAACCGGTCATCTCCGGCAGAAGCGCGGCGACATCCTCGGCGTAATCCTGAAAATCGGTGCTGAAATAGAAGTCGCCGCCGGGACGCAGATAATAGAGGGCCGTTTGCAGAAACTCCTGTCGCACCAGGCGCCGGTCGCGGTGACGTTTTTTCGGCCAGGGATCGGGGCAATTGATATAGATCGCCGCCAGGCTTTCCGGGGGGAGATAGTGGGTCAGTAGGTAGCGGGCCTCGGCGCGCAGCACCCGGACGTTGCTCAGCCCGGCCAGCTCGATCTTTTTGCAGGTTTTGTGGCAGCCCTTGTTGTAGATGTCGATGGCGAGAAAATTCAGCTCCGGCCGCAGACGGGCCAGTTGCACGATGAAGTCGCCGATGCCGCAGCCGATTTCCAGGGCCAGCGGCCGTTTTTCGGGAAAGAGCACGGAGAGGTCCGTGCCCTCTTCGGGATCGCGGAGCAGGGGGAAGAAAATGGGGGAGGTGATTTCGATCATCCTCTGGGTCATGCGGGTGGTCCTTTGTGAAATTAAGTGACGACGGTTCCGGGGCGGCGGGTCGGTCAGAGGGTCCGCAGATAAGCCAGCAGCGCTTCCCGTTCCCTTTCGGTGAGATGGCTGAAACTCGGCATGGTCGCCTGGGGATCGTGCCGGATCAGGAGTGCCCGCAGCCGGGCCTCGGCAAGGCGCGTGCCCACGCCGTCCAGGGCCGGGCCGCGACTGCCGCCGTTCTCGCCGAGGCGATGGCAGCCCCGGCAGCCGAGGGCGAGAAAAATCGTCTCTCCTTCGGACCGGTCGTCGGCGGCAAAGGCGCCGACGGCCAGGAGCGAGAAGACGAGCAGCGACAGGATGAAGGTGCGACGGCAAGGGCGGGACAAGCGTTCCTCCCGGATAGGGTTGGGGCGCAGCATACAATGAAGCCGCTTGCGGTGCAATGCGCTCGCCGGAAATTGAGTTGAAATAATCCCCGGCGCTGGTTAAGCTGGCCCGTTGCGAATCATCCCCCTAACGCCCGCGGCATAGCATTTCAGATAAAGGAGAACCCGCCATGTTGATCGTCATGAATCACAACGCCACCCAAGAACAGATCCGCGCCGTTGAAAAGGCGGTGGAGGCCATGGGCCTGCACGCCTCGCCGATCCCCGGCAGCGAGCGCACCGCCATCGGCGTCCTCGGCAACCAGGGCTATGTGGACGACAGCACGATCCGCGAACTTCCCGGCGTGGTCGAGTGCATCCACGTCAGCAAGCCCTACAAGCTGGTTTCCCGTGACTTCCATCCCGAACCGACGGTGGTCACGGTCGGCTCGGTCAAAATCGGCAACGGTCAGCCGCCGGTGGTCATGGCCGGTCCCTGCTCCATCGAAAGCGAAGCGCAGATGCTCGCCTCGGCGCGGGTGGTGAAAGCGGCCGGGGCGCAGATTCTGCGCGGCGGCGCCTTCAAGCCGCGCACCGGGCCGCACTCCTTTCAGGGTCTCGGGGTCGAAGGCCTCAAATATCTGCGCCGAGCCGGGGACGAAGCGGGGCTGCCGGTGGTCACCGAGGTCATGCGCATCGAGCAGCTCGACGACGTCTGCCGCTACGCCGACATCCTGCAGGTCGGCGCTCGCAACATGCAGAACTTCGATCTGCTCAAAGAAGTCGGTAAACGGCGCCATCCGGTGCTGCTCAAGCGGGGGATGAGCGCCACCCTCGAGGAATTCCTGGCCGCCGCCGAATACATCGTCGCTGAAGGGAACGGCCAGGTCATCCTCTGCGAACGGGGCATCCGCACTTTCGAGAAGGCGACCCGCAACACCCTTGACCTGTCGATCGTGCCGTTGATCCGCAAGATGAGCCATCTGCCGATCATCGTCGATCCCAGCCACGCCACCGGTATCCGCGCCCTGGTCCCGGTGATGAGCAAGGCGGCCTTGGTCGCCGGCGCCCACGGTTTGATGGTCGAAGTCCATCCCGAACCGGAGAAAGCCTTGTGCGACGGCGCCCAGAGCCTCACCGGCGAAGGCTTTGCGGAGCTTATGGGGGATATTTCCGGGCTGCTCAAGTATCTCGGCTTTTGATTGTCGATGCTCAGGCGGCGTGCAGGCGCAGCAGGGTGATTTCCGGGCGGCAGAGAAAGCGCACCGGCAGGACGCTGGTGCCGATTCCCCGGTTGACGTAGAGGGGGGTGGATCCCGGGCCGACGCGGTAAAGTCCGGCGACGAAGGGATTGGAGAAACGGGGCAGGTAGAAGGGATCGACAAAGGGGATCTTGACCTGGCCGCCGTGGGTGTGCCCGCACAGAATCAGATCGATACGGTCGTCAAGCTGCTGATGCTGGAAGGCCGGGACATGGGAGAGCAGCAGGTTGACCCGGCCGGGGTCGGCCTGCTGTTGCAGCTTAAGGAGATGGTCGACGGGGGAGGGGTAGTCGAGACCGAGGATCGAGAGGGGCACGTCGCCGGCCTCTAGGTCGAAGCGTTCGTCGATGAGCAAGGTGACGCCGACCCCGGCGAAGTGACGGCGCAGATTTTCCCCTTCGAGGCGTGACCAGTATTCCCAGTTGCCCTGCACGGCGAAGATCCCTTTCGGTGCCCGCAGCAGTTTCAAAAACTGGCGAACATCGGCGAGGTTGCGATCCTTTTCGAGAAAATCGCCGGTGATCAGGATGGCTTCAGGCTTCAGGGCGTTGACCGCCTCCGCCACTCGGCGGTGGTAATCCTCGAAGGCCTGGATATGCAGGTCCGAGATCTGTACCAGACGCAGCTCCCGTCCCGGCGGAATCTTTACCAGCGGCAGATGCAGTTCCTCGATCTTGAAGGAGCGCGGCTCCCGCCACAGGCCATCCCCCGCCAGCAGGCCGCCGAGTCCCAGGGTCCCGGCCGTCAGCAGGCGGCGGCGGGTCAGGCGCAGGGTGGATTTTTCCGGAGTCGGTTCGGGTGCGGTCATGGGTCGTTGGGGTGCCGGTTCGGGTTGAGGGCTTGCGAGTCACGGTGGCCTTGGGTATTCTAACCCGAAGCCCTCTCTATGTTCCAGGAAAGGTTTGAGGTTATGAACGAAATCATCCAGATCGCTCCCGAAGTTTACTGGCTCGGGGCCAAACATCCCGAGTTGCAGGTTTTTGACGAACTTTTTCCCACAGGAAACGGCTCCACCTATAACGCCTATCTGATCAAAGGCAAAGACAAAAAAGCGCTGATCGATACGGTCAAGGGGCCCTTCACCGAAGGCTATCTCGATCGGGTCGCGGCGCTG
>DIVU01000391.1 GCA_002423365.1 Desulfuromonadaceae bacterium UBA6124
AGGTGGCGATGTGGATGCGGGCGTTGGCGGCGGCGTTGCCCCCTTTTTCGGTTTTGACGATGCGGGCGTTGTCGCCGAAGGCGGCCTTAAGTTTGTCGTAGGCCTGCTCGCGCAACTCGTCGCGGTCGCAGAGAAAAAGCGCCGGTTTGGGCAGTTGCCCGGACTTGGAGAGGCGCCAGAGCAGGTTGGTGGCGATGACGGTCTTGCCCGAACCGGTGGCCAGCGTCAGCAGCACCCGGACCGGTTCGTTGTTTTGCCGGCAACGGATGATCTTCTCGAAGGCGGCGCGGATGGCGGCATCCTGATAATAGCGGCTTTGCGACCAGGCGGGGCTGTCGGCCTGAAACAGCATGGCCGCTTCGGGCTGGGTGAGGTCGATGCCGGTGTCCCGGGCGTAACGGGCGGTCAGATCCGGATGTGGCGGGAAATTGGCGAAGGGGAACGGTCCGCCCTGAAGGGTGGTAAAGAAATCGAATTCGCCGTAGAGATGGCCGTTGGTGGCAAAGACATATTTCACCTCGAAACGCCGACAGTCGGCATAGCCCTTGGCCTGCTGCATCCCTTTGAGCGGGTCTTCACTTGCTTTCTTGGCTTCGAGTACGCCGACGGGCAGCGGTTTCGGCATCGCCCCGACCTGCACGCAGAGCAGATAATCGGTGCGCCCGGCCCCCTTGCGGCGCCGACCTTTGGACCCGGTCGGCTCGACCGGCGCGGGCGTTTCCAGCTTGATCCACTGGGGGGCGTCATACCCTTTTTGCCGCAGCACGGGATTGATCAGATGATACTTGGTTTCCTCTTCATTCAAGCTCATTTGGGGGAGCCCCTCTTTTCATTCAATAAAACGCCATGTCGGCTAGTCGGAAGAAAGAAAACCTGGGGATGATAGCACCTTGCGTGAGGCGGTCGAAGAAAAAACCAACTAACGACCGGGGGGATGTTATTCGGATTTGTCGGTTCGAGAACCGGCCGCGTTCAGCTTTTCGAACAGCTCGATCTGCTCGGTCATCGACAGCTTCTTTTTGCAGCCGGTGCGCAGACACATGCGGCAACGGTCATCCGAGCACCATTGGCACATCTTGCAGTCGGGGCAGGGGTGTTTTTTGTCCATGGCGCGCTCCTTTTAATCCATTGTACGCCGCAGGCGGGTTTCAGGCAACGACGCGGGCGGCGCGGCGCAGGCGCCGGCGGCGGTGGTGCAGGTACCAGGCTTCGCAGACTTCGGCGGCCATGAGCAGAAAGACGGCGACGGCGACGCCGGGAACGGGGATGGGCAGGAGCAGAAACGCCCCCCAGCAGAGGCCGAGGAAGAGCACTTTGTAGACGACCGAGCGGCCGAGTTCGGTCGTGCGGTCTTCGTTGGTGAACCAGCCGCGCAGCAGGCTGACGGCGCCGTAGAGGTAGCAGTAGAGGGCGCAGGCTGCCAACGGCAGGGCGATGTAGGCGCGGGTCGCGGCATCGAGACCCATGAGGGCGCCGAGGACCGGGCCGCTGAAGGGAAAGGCGATGAGGATGGTGACGACGGCGAGGGCGCTGCCGACCCAGCGGAAGAAGCGCACCAGCACCCGGTAGTCGGCGTCGTTTTTGACCATCGTCTGATAGGCCTGGAGCAGGTTGCGCATCGGCCCGGCCAAGAGAAAGATGAAACCGCGGATGACGCCGAAGGAGGCCAACGCCAGGGGTCCGTCGGGAAGGCGGCCGATGATGGCGTTGATCAGGAGCGGCACGCTCTGTTGCAGGCAGGAGGCGTAGGCCAGGGGGAAGGAGAATTTCAGAACCTCGAGCGCCCCCCGTTCGTCGGCGCCGCCCTCGTGATGGATTCGGCAGCGCCAGGCGAAGGCGGCCATCAGCGCGGTTTCGATGACGATGCAGGCGAGCAGGGCGAAGGCACCGAGTTCGGCGCCGGAAAACCAGCGCCGGCCGAGGGCGAGAAAGCCGAGCAGGGCGACGACTCGGACGATGGTTGCCAGCGACACCAGCGAAGTATGCCGGGCCTGCATGACCAGCCCCTGGAAGAAGCCGCGAAAGCCAGTGAGAAAAGGGAGAAAAACGAGAATGCCCAGGACCGCCTTGGCGTGGAGGGCGATGTCGCCGGAAACGCCAAGCAGGCGGCCGAGGACGAAATCGCCGACGGGAGTGAAAGCGACGACGGCGAGCAGCAGCGATACCAGACTCGCCACCAGAATGACGAAGATGACGGTGCCGCGCAGCGAGCGGCGGCCGCGCACCATGGCAATGGTGATGGTGTGGTTCTGGTAGGAGGCGGAAGCGAGCAGGCCGTGCAGGGCCATGGCGACGGCGAAGGCGGCCAAGGCGGTGACGAAATCCGTATCCCGGGCCAGTCCGGCGTTGATGATCGAGTGGGAGACACTCATCATCTGCACATTGAGCAATAGCGGGAAGAAGAAGAGGGAAATCTCCCGCAGGGTCAAAGGCTTGGCGGTCACGGCGGATCTCCGGGATAGAGCCGGACGAGGTCGAGCGGCGGCAGATCCTGCTCGCCTAGCAGCGTGTCGACCAGGGTGCCGTCGAGATCGAAAAGGAGGGTGTCGATGGTCATTGCAGGAGCGCGGCGAACCAGGCGAAAAGGCCCGTTTCCCGCATCTTGAAGAAAAGTACGACGGCCACCGCGAGCGGCGAGATGTAGCGGATGAGGAAATGCCAGGTCGGATAGACCCAACCGGCGCCGCCGGCAAGGAGTTCCTGTTTCTCTTCCGTGCCGCTCCAGAACCAGCCGACGTAGATGGCGATGAGCAGGCCGCTGAAAGGGAGGAAATAGTTGGACACCAGCATGTCCGCCGAATCGAAGAAGACCCGGTCGCCGATCACCTTCCACTCGGCCAGGGCGTTGTAGGAAAGAGCGGTGGGGATGCCGACGACGAAGGCCAATCCGGCAAGAAACCAGGTGGCGCGGGGCCGACTCCAGCCCCGTTCGTCGATGAGATAGGCGACCTGGGCTTCGAGCAGGGAGATGTTGCTGGTCAGGGCGGCGAAGGCGAGCAGCAGGAAAAAGACGATGGCGAGCAGGTAGCCGCCGGGGATCTGGGAGAAAACCACCGGAATGGTTTTGAAGACCAGCCCCGGCCCGCCGCCGGGCTGCATGCCGACGGAAAAGACCACCGAGAAGATGGCGATGCCGGCCATCAGGGCGATGACCGTGTCAAGCACGACCACGCGCAGGCTCGCCCCGAGCAGATCTTCCTGCTTGCTCAGATAGGAGCCGTAGGTGATCATCGCCGCCATCCCCAGGGAGAGGGTGAAGAAGGCGTGGCCCATGGCCTCCAGCACCGAGGCCGGAGTGAGCTTGGCGAAGTCGGGGCGGAACATGAAGGTGATCCCTTGCCAGGCGCCGGGGCTGAGCAGGCCGTTCATGAAGAGCAGAGCCATGAGCGCGAAAAGGATCGGCATCAGAATCTTGCTCCAGCGCTCGATCCCCTTCTGCACACCGCCGATGACGATCCCCAGGCACAGGCTCATAAAGACGAAATGCCAGAGCAGTTGGCGCGGGCCGTCGGCGGTGAGGCCGCCGAACATCCCTTCGACAACCTCGGCGGATTGCCCGGAAAAACTGCCCAAGAGTGAACGATAAACGTAATCGAGGGTCCAGCCGGCCACCACCGAATAGTAGGAACAGATGATGAAGGCGGCGGCGACGCTGATCCAGCCCGGCGCCTGCCAGAAAGAACGCTTCCCTTCCAGATGGATGAAAGCGCCGACGGCATCCTTGCGGGTATGGCGCCCGATCATCAGCTCGGCCATCATGATCGGCAACCCGACGACGGCGATGCAGACCAAATAGACCAGGACGAAGGCGCCGCCGCCGTTCTCGCCGGTGATGTAGGGGAATTTCCAGATGTTGCCGAGACCGACGGCGCTGCCGGCGGCGGCGAGGATGAAGCCGAGACGGGAGGCCCAGAGGGCGCGGGGGGGAGCGTAACTCATGGATCAAATCCCAATCTAAATCCGTGAGGAGTGAGGGGTTGGGGGTGAGGAGAGAAAAGCAAAAGAGTCGTTTTGTTGGCGGTTTTACGCCTCACGCCTCACTCCTCACTCCTCACGAATTCAGGAATCAATCACCCTTACCCGCGTCCGCCGAAGATGGCGGTACCGACCCGCACCAGGGTCGCCCCCTCTTCGATGGCGACTTCGAAGTCGTTGCTCATGCCCATGGAAAGTTCGGCCATGGTCACGCCGGGAATCTTCGACGCTTCGATCCGCCGCGCCAGTTCCCGCAGGCGGCGGAAGTAAGGACGTACCTCCTCCGGATCGTCCAGCCAGGGGGGGAGGGCCATCAGGCCGCGCAGGCGCAGAAAGGGCAGCTCTGCCACCCGGCGGACCAGTTCGAATACCTCCTCTTCGCCGGTTCCGGCCTTGCTCGTCTCGTCGCCGAGATTGACCTCCAGCAGTACCGCCACCGGCCGGTCGAGCTTGGCCCACTGGCGGTTGATTTCCTCAGCCAGGGAGAGGCGGTCGAGGGAGTGGATCATCGCCACCTTGCCGCGCAGGTACTTGACCTTGTTGCTCTGCAGGGCGCCGATGAAATGCCACTCCACCGGGGCGCGCACCTGCTCGGCCTTGTCGGCGAACTCTTGCACGTAGTTCTCGCCAAAGAGCCGCTGCCCGGCAGTGGCCGCTTCCTCGATCAGTGTCGCCGGTTTGGTCTTCGAGACCGCCACCAGCCGCACTTCCGCCGGGTTCCGGCCGACGCGGGTACAGGCGGCGGCGATACGGGTCTGGATCCCTTCAATATTTTCGCGGATGGACATAGGCGAGTCCTGTCGGTTACGTCGGATTTTCGAAGAGGCGAACGGCGCCGAGGCGTTCCAGGGTCGCGACCACCTCGCACAGGGGGAGTCCGACGACGTTGGTGTAACTGCCGTCGATGGCCAGGACCATGAAGACGCCGATCCCCTGGATCGCGTAGGCCCCGGCCTTGTCCATCGGTTCGCCGGTGGCAATGTACCCCGCGATTTCCGCCTCTGTCAACGTTTTGAACCGAACCCGGGTGGCGACGACGCCGGCGTGGGTCGTCCCCGTTTCCCGGTCATGGACGGCGTAGCCGGAAAGGACCCGGTGCTCCCGGTCGGAGAGGGAGCGCAGCATGGCCGCGGCTTCGGCGGCGTCGGCCGGTTTCCCGAGAATGCGATTGTCGCGCAGCACGATGGTGTCGCTGCCGATAAACCAGCGCCCGGGGATGTCGGCGCGTCCGGCGACTTCTCCGGCCTTGTCGCGGGCGAGGCGCAGCACATGCTCTTCCGGAGATTCGCCGGGAAGTTCATCCTCGGGGATGTCACTGGGCACGATGCGGAAAGGGATGCCGACGCGCTCAAGCAGTTCGCGGCGACGGGGAGAGGCCGAAGCCAGAACGATATCGTGGGTAGATTTCATGGCCGGGAGGATAGCGGAAAGGGCGGAAAAATGCCAGCGCGGCGAAGGTGGCTCAGCCGGTCTTTTTAATCCGGGAGGGGGGGGTGACTTCAAAGCTGGCCAGGCGGTTGCGCCCCTTGCTCTTGGCCTGATAGAGGGCGACGTCGGCGGCGTTGACCAGGGTTTCGAATTTCTCACCGTCGTCGGGGTAGCAGGCGACGCCGATGCTGGTGGTGAGACGCCCCGTGGGTAGGGCGGTTTCGCCGGGGAAGATTTCCGTTTCGATCGCCCGGCGGACGCGTTCGGCGACGAAGAGGGCTTCTTCCTTGCAGGTGTTGGGCAAAAGCAGACAAAATTCTTCGCCGCCGTAACGGGTGACGATGTCCATTTCGCGGGCCGATTTCTTGAGTAATAAAGCGACTTTTTTCAGGGCGTGGTCGCCGGCGATATGCCCGCACTGGTCGTTGTAGGCCTTGAAGTGGTCGAGGTCGAGCATCATGATAGTGAAATGGTGCTTGAGCCGGGAACAGCGGCTGAGTTCCTCCTGGAAACGGGCTTCGAGCATGCGCCGGTTGTAGAGGCCGGTCAGGGGATCGCGGGCCGCCAACTCCTCCAGCTTGCGGGCGTTTTCATAGACGGCGACGCGCTCAATGAGCAGGGCGGCCTGGTCGATGAGCTGATGCAGGGTGCCGAGGTCGTCGTCGCCGAAGGTGGTGCCGGTCTCCTTGTCCGCCAGATTGAGGACGCCGACGATGCGGTCGTGGGCCTTGAGGGGGACACAGATGAAGGACTTGGTCTGGAAGCGGGGTCGGTTGGCGATGCCCACCCGACTGTCCTTTTCGATGTCGGTCACCAGCAGGTGCAGCCCGCTTTTGGCGACGCGGCCGGCGATCCCCTCCCCTAGGCGCAGGGGGATGCTGGCAGCCACTTCGAGGTTAATGCCGCGCGCCGCGACGATGCGCAACCACTCCCCGGTTTCGTCGAGAAGCATGAGCGAGCCCCGCGCCGCTTGCAGCAGTTCGCAGCTCATGGCTACGATCCGCTGATAGAGCAGTTCCCGGGTCTCGACCAGGGAAAGCTCGCCGAGCATGGCGAGCAGCCGCCGGGAAGAGGCCTGCCGCTCTTGGTGCAGCGCCGCAAGGCGCAGCCGGTGTATCTTGGTCGCCGCCCGGCCGGTGAGCAGTTCGAGCAGCAGCAGATCCCGTCCCGGCAGGTCGGCGTCGAAGATCACTGCCAGGCCCAGGTCCAGCCCTTCGCTGCGCAGGGGGGCGCAGATCGCCCGGTCGCTGTCGATCTCGGGAAAGAATTCGCCGACCTCCTGGCGCAGTAGAAGGGGCTTGCCTTCGGGATGGGCGCCGAGCAGTTCGCGCAATCTCTCACAGACGCAGGTCGTAGCCTGGGAGGTTGTTCCCAGATCCACCTTGAGACTGAAGTCCTCCCCCTCGGCGCTGAGAATGACGACCCGGGAAAGATCGAAAAGGAGGATGAGAGTCTCGCCGAGCAGCTCCAGAACGGCGTCGCCGCTTTGGGCGCGATCCAGTTCGGCGGAGGCGCCGGCGACGGTGGCGAGGCGCTGGGTCAGTCCGCGCAGGGGTTGAGCCAGAGTCTGTTCATCCGCCAGAATCGTCAGCAGGGTCAGGGTTTTGCCGAGGATTTCTTCCAGTTGCGCCCGTTTGATTTGCGGGCGCCGCAGCAGTTTTTCGAGAAGCGTGCCACCGTCGCCGCTGGGGGCGTTGGAGAGCTTTTCCAGTAGGGCGAGTTCCGGCGCCTCGTCCCGGACGCCGCCGGCAAAGAGGCAGCAGTGCTGATTCCGGTCGTTGCGAAAGGGGATGGTGAAAAAGAGCAGTCCCGCCGCGCAGGAAAAGATGAGGGGGCGGTCGTCCCGGGTCGCCTCGCGAAAGGCGCCTTCAAAGATCGCCCGGCAGTCGGCGTCGCAGAGTTCGTTGTTTCCCAGGCTGCCGCAGAAAAAATGCTCCTGGCCGTGGTGGGGAAAGAGGATTTCCTGTTCGCAACTGATGGCCAGTTGCAGGGGGGCGAGGGCCGCGACCCGGCGCAGGGTATCGAGCAGGTCCTGGAGATGAACCCGGATATGCAGGGGATGGGGGAGGTGGCTTCCCGTTATGCCGTGAATGTCTGTCCGCACCGGCGTGTATGCCTCTTGATCGATTTGAACACAAAAATGCCGGGCCACCGATGTTACCTGGCTCAAATCGTCGCGGCGGAAAGAAAAAGCCGGAAGGGTCCGATCAGGTGGGGGAATTTCCCCCGGGTGGCAGGCCGGAGAATTTTTTAACGTCATTAACTGGCTGAATTAATGGCTCACCCTAGCAGGAAAAAAAAATGAAAGCAACGATTTGCACGTCCCTCGCGAGGAAGTGTCCCTTGTTTTTTGTGAAATCCGGGATCTTGGAAGACTTCTAAATATATGAATATCCGTAGAAATCCCATGGTTCAGGGAGATCTCTGGTGTTTTTGCAAATATGGTGCCATCGCCCTTTGTTCTGTCTTTGCAGGTGGTTGCGGGAAGGTGCTGGGGGGGCGGCATGTGGCGCGTAAACTTTTCCGACAGACTATCTCGTCAGCCTCGTCGATCAGGGATAACTACCCGTGTATGTTGAGAGTTCTGGAAGTCAGAAATTTCGAGAGGGGGGTCAGACGCCCTTGCCGGCGCGCACGTTCCGCCGCCAGGGTTCCAGGTCCGCCAGGGCCCGTTCGGCCATGGCCAAGCGGCGGTCGGTCCGTTTCATCCGTTGCCCATCCAGGGGGGGGAAGAGTCCGTAGTTGACGTTCATCGGCTGGAAGTTCTCGGGGGCGGAGTCGGCCAGGTGGCCGAGCAGGGCGCCCAAGGCCGTGGTCGCCGGGGGAAGGGGGAGCTCTTCCCCGCGCTGCTGCCGCAGGGCGAAAAGTCCGGCAAGAAAGCCCATGGCCGCCGACTCGACGTAACCTTCGACGCCGCTGATCTGACCGGCGAAGAAGAGCCGCGGATCGCTCTTGAGTTGCAGGTTGCGCCCCAGGCAGGTGGGGGCGTTGATGAAGGTGTTGCGGTGCAGGCTGCCGAGACGGGCGAAGCGCGCTTCTTCGAGACCGGGGATGGTGCGGAAGATGCGCCGCTGCTCGGGGTAGGTGAGCTTGGTCTGGAAGCCGACCAGGTTGTAGAGGGTGGCGTGGCGATCGTCCTGGCGCAGTTGCACCACGGCGAAGGGCACCTTGCCGGTGCGCGGGTCGGGCAGGCCCACCGGCTTCATCGGCCCGAAGGCCAGGGTCATCTCGCCCCGTTCGGCCATCTCTTCGATGGGCATGCACCCCTCGAAGTGGAGCATCTTCTCAAAATCCCGGGCCGCCACCTTGTCGGCGGACTTGAGGGCGGCGACGAAGGTGAAATAGTCTTCTTTGCTCAAGGGGCAGTTGACATAGTCGTCCCCTCCCTTGCCGTAACGCGAGGCGCGCCAGGCTTTGGTGAAGTCGATGGAGTCGGCTTCGACGATGGGGGCGATGGCGTCGTAGAAATAGAGATGTCCGGCGCCGGTGAGGCGGGCGATATCCGCTGAAAGAAGGTCCGAGGTGAGCGGCCCCGATGCGACGATCACCGTCCCTTCCGTGGGGATGGCGGTAACTTCCTCGCGGCGTAGCTCGATGAGGGGATGGGCGGCGATCTTTTCGGTGATATAGGCGGAAAAGCCTTCGCGATCGACCGCCAGGGCGCCGCCGGCGGGGACGGCGGTGGTGTCGGCGGCTTCCATGAAGAGAGTTTCGCAGCGGCGCAACTCCTCCTTGAGGCAGCCGACGGCGTTGTTCATCCCCGCCCCGCGCAGGCTGTTGGAACAGACCAGTTCGGCCAGACCTGTCGACTGGTGGGCGGGGGAAAAGCGCTTCGGCTTCATCTCAAAAAGAATGACCGATGCGCCTTGGCTGGCCACCTGCCAGGCCGCTTCGCAACCGGCGAGGCCGGCGCCGATGATGACGATGGGTTCCACGGGGGGGTGTCTTTCCAGGGAGGGCATGATGAGTCATGGGCGCTGGGGCTTATCATCCCCAGGCACCCATGACTTCGTTTTACTCTTCGGACTTGGCTTTCTTCGCCGGAGCCTTCTTGGCCGCCGGTTTCTTGGCCGGGGCCGCCTTGTCGGCGCTCTTCTTCTCCGGCGGCACCAGTTCCAGTTTCCAGTCGCAGGTTTCCGTCGGGCACTTGCGGAAGGTGCCGTAGCGTTTGGTGACCTTCTCGACGATCACCGGATGGCCGCATTTGGGGCAGGGTTCGTTGACCGGCAGATCCCAAAGGGCGTATTTGCACTGGGGATAACGGTTGCAGGAATAGAAGATCTTGCCGTAGCGGCTCTTCTTTTCCATCAGCTCCCCTTCCTTGCACTCGGGGCAGGTAATGTCGAGGGATTTGGGTTTGACCAGCGGCTGGATGTTCTTGCAGCCGGGATAAGCGCTACAGGCCAGGAACTTGCCGTAGCGCCCC
>DIVU01000233.1:0-303 GCA_002423365.1 Desulfuromonadaceae bacterium UBA6124
CCGTCGGCGCCGGTGTCGTCAGCGAGATCATCGCTTAATTTTTACCTTAGATACTTCCCCCTCCCCGCCGGGGAGGGGGGATGAGGAATCGACATGCGGGATATCGTTACTCTGGCTTGCACTGAGTGCAAGCAACGTAATTACACTACGACCAAGAACAAGAAAAATACTCCTGACAAGCTGGAGTTCAGCAAATACTGCCGTTTCTGCAGAAAGCATACGCCGCACCGGGAAACCAAATAGTCCGGTGCGACCAGACGGCGTCAAGGGTGTTCGCATGCAGGCCAGTAGCTCTAATGGCTA
>DIVU01000233.1:312-8560 GCA_002423365.1 Desulfuromonadaceae bacterium UBA6124
TTCGAGTCCCTCCTGGCCTGCCATTTAATCTGAGAAAAATCCTCCATGGGGGTTTAGATAGTGATCGAGAAAACGACGGAGTTTCTCGCCAATGTCAAGGGCGAGCTGGCAAAGGTAACCTGGCCGACCAGGAAGGATACCTATGCATCAACCTTGGTCGTCATTGTTCTCGTAATGTTCGTCGCGGTCTTCCTGTGGCTGGTGGATAGCGCCCTGTCGGCGTCGATTCGTGCGCTGTTAGGCTGAGGGGAGGCTAAGTAGTAAATATGGCAATGCGCTGGTATGGAGTTCATACCTATTCGGGTTTCGAAAATAAGGTAAAACTGAATCTCGAAGAGCGGGTCCGGATGTACGGCGTCGAAGAGAAATTCGGCGACATCCTGATCCCCTCCGAGACAGTTGTCGAACTCAAGAATGGCGAGCGTCGCACGTCTTCCCGCAAGTTTTTTCCAGGGTATATCTTGGTCCAGATGGAATTGGACAACGAGACCTGGCATGTGGTGAAAGATACGCCTAAGGTTACGGGCTTTGTCGGTGGCGGGATATCTCCCCCGGCGATTCCCGACGAGGAAGTGGCTAAGATCACGACCCGAATGGAAGAAGGGGCCGAGCGCCCGAAGCCAAAGGTCGAGTTCGAAGTNNGGCGAGACAGTCCGGGTGGTCGATGGCCCTTTTCTGAATTTCACCGGGGTCGTGGAAGACGTCAAGCCGGACAAGGCCAAGCTCAAGGTCATGGTCAGTATCTTTGGCCGAGTGACTCCTGTGGAGCTTGAATTCATCCAGGTTGAGAAGACCAGCTGACGCTGGTCTTGGACATAAATTTAAGGAGTAGCTCATGGCCAAGAAGGTTATTGGACAAATAAAGCTGCAGATTCCCGCCGGCAAGGCCAATCCTTCGCCGCCGGTTGGTCCCGCGCTCGGTCAGCACGGGGTCAATATCATGGAATTCTGCAAAACTTTCAACGCACGGACCCAGGGTGAAGAGGGGATGATCATTCCGGTGGTCATCACCGTTTATGCCGACCGTTCCTTCACTTTCATCACCAAGACTCCGCCCGCGGCTGTGCTCTTGATGAAAGCCGCCAAGATTCCTAAGGGTTCCGGTGTGCCCAACAAAAATAAGGTGGGCAAGGTGACCAGGGATCAGGTGTTGGAGATCGCCAAGCTCAAGATGCCCGACCTGAATGCTTTCGATGTGGAGGCCGCGGTCAAGACCATCGAGGGCACCGCGCGCAGCATGGGTCTGGAAATCGTCTAATCACGGCAGAGTCTGGAGTATACAAAGATGCAAACAGGGAAACAGCATAAAGCAGCCAAGGCAAAGATCGATCGCCGCGTGGCCTATCCTATTGACGAGGCGATCACGTTGGTCAAAGGCTCCGCCTATGCCAAGTTTGACGAAACCGTCGATGTTTCCGTGCGCCTTGGCGTTGATCCCCGGAAGGCGGATCAAATGGTTCGCGGCGCCGTGGTGTTGCCTAACGGCCTCGGCAAGACCGTGCGAGTTCTGGTTTTTGCCAAAGGCGAGAAGGCGCAGGAGGCTACCGCCGCTGGTGCTGATCATGTGGGCGCCGACGATCTGGTCGCGAAAATTCAGGGGGGCTGGTACGACTTTGACACGGCCATCGCCACTCCGGACATGATGGGTACCGTCGGTAAGATCGGTCGCCTGCTCGGTCCGCGTGGCCTGATGCCCAACCCCAAGGTCGGTACCGTCACCTTTGATATCGGGCGTGCCGTCAATGAGGCGAAATCGGGCAAGATAGAGTACCGGGTGGAAAAAGCCGGTATTGTTCACGCGCCGGTGGGCAAGGTCTCCTTCGACCAGCAGAAGCTGCAAGAAAATATCATCTCCCTGGTGGATGCCCTAATCAAGGCCAAGCCCTCCACCGCGAAGGGTACATACCTCAAGAAGGTCAGTATTTCCAGCACCATGGGCCCGGGTGTCGTAATTGATGTTCCGGCCCTGCAAGCGCTGATCAAATAAGGGTCGGCTGCCCGGCCACCCGACGAGCGGCTCGCAGTTACATGAGCCGTCGTGCTTGGGCACAAGTACCGCTCCTGGTCAAAGACAGCAGGCACCCTCGCTGAGGGTTTAATGGGATTTTCCGCCTGCCGAGGCTGTTCGTAGGGAGCGACGGTAGTTTCCGTCTCTTCATTACACCTCTGACAGGGGCTCGGGATGACCGCATCCCCAGATCAAACAGAAAGGAGGAGAGACGTTGAACAAGTCAGGTAAAGAACAGGTTGTCGCCGAACTGGCGCAAAAGCTGGCTTCCGCCAAGGCCTCGTTCCTCGCGGATTATCGCGGATTGAACGTGGATCAGGTGAACAAACTGCGTGGAGAGTTGCGTGGTGCCGGCGTCGAGTATCAGGTTGCCAAGAATACCCTGCTCAAGCTCGCCGCCAAGGGAACCGGCGCGGAATGCTTGAATGATCATCTGGCAGGCCCCACCGCGATTGCTATCGTCACGGGCGACCCGGTCGCCCCGGCCAAGATTCTCGCAGAATTCGCCAAAACCAACCCCAAGTTCGAACTAAAAGCTGGTGCTCTTGACGGCAAGCTTCTGAGCGTCGACGAGGTCAAGGCGTTGGCCGAACTGCCGAGCCGTGAAGTGCTGCTGGCGAAACTGCTGGGTTCGCTCAATGCCCCGGCCAGCAACTTCGTTGGCGTACTGGCGGCGATTCCGCGCTCCCTGGTTCAGGTTCTGGCCGCAATCCAGGACAAAAAAGCCGCTTAATTTTACCCCATTCATATTTATTCCGCATGAAGGAGATAGTCCATGGCTGACATCACTAAAGAGCAAGTTGTTGAATTTATCGAGAAAATGAGCGTACTGGAGTTGGCTGAGCTGGTCAAGGAACTGGAAGAGAAGTNNCTGGGTCTCAAGGAAGCCA
Organism: Desulfuromonadaceae bacterium UBA6124; assembly: GCA_002423365.1. GTDB lineage: Bacteria > Desulfobacterota > Desulfuromonadia > Desulfuromonadales > Trichloromonadaceae > Trichloromonas. Next base: position 3,211 of record DIVU01000233.1, read on the forward strand.
AGGATCTCGTTGACGCCGCTCCGAAGGCCGTCAAGGAAGGCGTTTCCAAGGCCGAAGCCGAGGAACTCAAGAAGCAGCTTGAAGAATCCGGCGCCACTGTGGAGCTCAAGTAAGCGACGGCGCGATAGTTTCACCCTTAGCCAAGGTCGCCCCGTGCGGCCTTGGCTATTCTACTTTCGTTACCTAAAGGAGATTCCATGGCTTATTCGATCGCGAATAACCAGCTTCTGAGGAAACATTTCGCTGAAGTTCAGCGGATTATCGATATTCCTAATCTGATCGATATCCAGAAGAATTCCTATAAGCGTTTTCTTCAGGCGGAGTTGCCTCCTTCGGCGCGGCAGAATATCGGCCTTGAGGCCGTTTTCCGCTCGGTTTTCCCCATTCGTGATTTCAGCGAGACCTGTTCCCTGGAGTATGTCTCCTATGCGCTGGGCGTGCCCAAGTACGATGTCGATGAGTGTCATCAGCGCGGCATGACCTTTGCCTCGCCGGTCAAGGTGCGGGTGCGTCTGGTCTCCTGGGACGTAGACAAGGAGTCGGGGGTCCAGTCGATCCGGGATATCAAGGAGCAGGAGGTCTACTTCGGCGAAATCCCGCTCATGACCGAGAACGGCACCTTCATTATCAACGGGACGGAACGGGTTATCGTCAGCCAGTTGCACCGTTCGCCGGGCGTCTTCTTCGATCACGACAAGGGCAAGACGCACTCCAGCGGCAAGATCCTATACAGCGCTCGGGTTATCCCCTACCGCGGATCCTGGCTCGACTTCGACTTTGATCATAAAGACATCCTCTTTGTGCGCATCGACCGGCGCCGCAAGCTGCCGGCCACAGTGCTGCTCAAGGCTCTCGGCTACAGTTCCGAGGAACTGCTCAACTACTATTACGATGTCGAGGAAATTATCCTCGACGGCGAAAATTTCAAGAAGCGCGCCAATCCGGCCCTGCTCCTCGGCCAGCGGGCGCCCTTCGATGTGCTGGCCGGCGACGGCGAAGTGATCGTCAAGGCCAACCGCAAATTCACCAAGGCGGCGGTCAAGAAGATTACCGAGAAGCAGATCGAGTTCATCCAGATCGCCCAGGAAGATGTCATCGGTAAGATCACCTCGACCGATATCGTCGATACCAATACCGGCGAAGTTGTTATCGAGTGCAACGAGGAGATCACCGTTGAACGCCTGGAGAAGCTGCGTGAACTCGGCATCAACGAGTTCAAGGTGCTCTTCATCGATAATCTCTATGTCGGGCCCTATCTGCGCGAAACCTTGCTTCAGGATAAAATCGCCACCGCCGAGGAGGCGATGATCGAGATCTACCGGCGTCTTCGTCCCGGCGATCCGCCGACGGTACGCAGTGCCAAGGCGCTTTTCGAGAGCCTTTTCTTCAATGCCGAGCGCTACGATCTCTCCGCTGTCGGCCGGCTTAAGCTCAACTACAAGCTTGGTCTGGAAACGCCGCTAGAGCATACGACGCTGACCAACGAGGATATCCTCGAAGTCGTGCGTTACCTCATCGACCTGCGTAACGGCAAGGGCGCCATCGACGACATCGACCACCTTGGTAATCGCCGGGTGCGGGCCGTTGGCGAGTTGCTGGAGAATCAATATCGGGTCGGTCTGGTGCGGATGGAGCGGGCGATCAAGGAGCGCANNTCCCAGTTCATGGACCAGACCAATCCCCTGTCGGAGATTACCCACAAGCGCCGTCTTTCGGCCCTGGGACCTGGTGGTCTGACCCGTGAGCGGGCCGGTTTCGAAGTGCGCGACGTGCATCCGACGCACTACGGCCGGGTTTGCCCGATTGAGACGCCGGAAGGCCCGAACATCGGTCTGATCGCATCGCTCTCCACCTATGCCCGGATCAACGAACACGGCTTTGTCGAGACCCCCTATCGGTTGGTCAAGGACGGGGTGGTGACCAAGGAGATCAAATACTTCTCCGCCCTCGAAGAGGAAGGGCACGCCATCGCTCAGGCCAATGCATTGCTGAACGAGGATTGCACCTTCGTCAACGAACTGGTCAATGCCCGGAAGAACGGCGAGTTCATGCTGATGAACCGTGAAGATATCGAGCTGATGGACGTTTCGCCCAAGCAGCTGGTCTCGGTCGCGGCGGCGCTCATTCCCTTCCTGGAGAACGACGACGCCAACCGCGCGCTGATGGGTTCCAATATGCAGCGGCAGGCCGTACCCCTGCTCCGCGCCGACGCTCCCCTGGTTGGTACCGGCATGGAACGTATCGTCGCCCACGACTCAGGGGCGGCCGTTGTCGCCCGCCACAACGGCGTGGTGGAAAGCGTAGATGCGGCCCGTATCGTCGTCAAGATCGATGAGGACGAGGTCGATGAAACGGGGACCGGGGTCGATATCTACACCCTGATCAAGTTCGCCCGTTCCAACCAGAATACCTGTCTCAACCAGAAGCCGATCGTCAAGATCGGGGACAAGGTCAAGCGCGGCGAGATGATCGCCGACGGTCCTTCCACCCAGTGGGGGGAGCTGGCCCTCGGCCAGAACGTGCTGGTCGCGTTCATGCCTTGGGAAGGCTACAATTTCGAAGACTCTATTTTGATTTCCGAGAAACTGGTCAAAGAAGACCGCTACACCTCGATTCACATCGAGGAGTTCGAATGTGTCGCCCGCGACACCAAGCTCGGCAAGGAAGAGATCACCGACGATATCCCCAACCTCGGCGAGGACGCCCTGGCCGATCTTGACGAAAGCGGCATCATCCGCATCGGCGCCGAAGTCAAGCCCGGGGATATTCTGGTCGGCAAGATCACCCCGAAAGGGGAGACCCAACTCTCCCCCGAGGAGAAACTGCTGCGTGCCATCTTTGGCGAAAAGGCCGGTGATGTTCGCGATACCTCGCTGCGGGTTCCGCCCGGGGTCGAGGGGGTAGTCATTGGCGCCCGGGTCTTTTCCCGCAAGGGGGCCGATAAAGACAGCCGCACCGAGTACATCGAAAAGACCGAGATCGACAAACTGCTCAAGGACCAGAACGACGAAATCGCCATCATCCGCGATTCGGCCAAGGGCAAGCTTAAGAACCTGCTGGTCGGTCAGGCCTCGGCGGTGGATATCACCGATGATGCCGGCCAGGTTCTGCTCGCCAAGAGCAAGAAGATCACCGCCGAACTCCTGGCCAAGGTTCCGTTTCGCCGCTGGCGGGAGATTTCCCTGGCCGGCGAGGGCGAGGCCGAGGAAAAGGTCGCCACTCTTTTTGCCCGCCTGGCGGATCGCGAAGAGCTGATCAAGGGCGTTTTCACCGACAAGATCGAGAAACTCAAGCGTGGCGACGACCTGCCCCCCGGGGTGATCAAGATGGTCAAGGTCTACGTCGCCATCAAGCGCAAGCTGCAGGTGGGGGACAAGATGGCCGGTCGTCACGGCAACAAGGGTGTGCTTTCGCGCATCCTGCCGATTGAAGACATGCCCTACATGGCCGACGGGACACCGGTGGAGATCGTTCTCAACCCGCTCGGTGTTCCTTCCCGTATGAACGTCGGACAGATCCTCGAAACCCATCTCGGCCTAGCCGCCCGCGGTCTGGGTCTGCAGATCCAGGAAATTCTGGACAAGCAGTTCAACCCCGCCGCGATCAAGGCCAAGGTCAAGGATATCTACGGCGATCCCGAGCTCGACGGCTTTATCGACGGGCTCTCCGATGAGGATACCCTGGCCCTGGCCCGGCGCCTCTCCCATGGCGTGCCCATGGCCTCGCCGGTCTTCGAGGGGGTTCCCGAAGACCGCATGACCAACGAGATGTCCCGCGCCGGCTTCCCCACCAGCGGCCAGATGACCCTGTACAACGGCAAGACCGGGGATGCCTTCAAGGAGAAGGTTACCGTTGGTATCATGTATATGCTCAAACTGCACCACCTGGTCGACGACAAGATCCATGCCCGGAGCATCGGCCCCTACAGCCTGGTCACACAGCAACCACTGGGGGGCAAGGCCCAGTTCGGCGGCCAGCGTCTCGGCGAGATGGAGGTCTGGGCTCTGGAAGCCTATGGGGCGGCTCATGCCCTGCAGGAGTTCCTGACTGTCAAGTCTGACGACGTCGCCGGCCGTACGCGCATGTATGAGGCGATCGTCAAGGGCAAGCACACCCTGGAGGCCGGCCTGCCCGAATCCTTCAACGTGCTGGTCAAGGAACTCCAGTCGCTCTGCCTGGACGTGGAGCTTCTGGAAGAAGAGGATTAACCCCGGCGTTTTCCGGTCCCCGGCCACGTGGCCTGGGGACCGGTGATTTGATCGGGTGCAATTCAGCTTAAACCAACCACCATCCCATAAGGAGGATGCGTTTTGGAAGATATCTTCAGTCTATTCGAGCGGCCGAAGGATCCCCTCAACTTCAACGCGATCCGGCTCTCCCTGGCGTCGCCGGAGAAGATCCGCGAACGCTCCTTTGGCGAAGTCAAGAAGCCGGAGACGATTAACTACCGGACCTTCAAGCCAGAGCGGGACGGTCTGTTCTGTGCCAAGATTTTCGGACCGACCAAGGACTACGAGTGTAACTGCGGTAAATACAAGCGCATGAAGCACCGCGGCATCGTCTGCGAGAAGTGCGGTGTCGAGGTCATCCCCAGCAAGGTGCGGCGCGAGCGGCTCGGCCATATTGACCTGGCCTGCCCGGTGGCCCATATCTGGTTTTTGAAATCCCTTCCCTCGCGGATTTCGACCCTGCTCGACCTGACCTTGAAAGAGGTCGAGCGTATCCTTTATTTCGAGGCCTACATCGTTCTCGACAAGGGTGATACGCCTCTTGAGGCGGGGCAGATTCTCAGCGAGGAGAAGTACCGCGAAACCATGGACGAGTTCGCCGGTCAGTTCACCGCCGGCATGGGTGCCGAGGCGATTCGTGACCTGCTTGAAGCCATTGGTCTCGATGAGCTCTCCGAGCAGCTGCGCAGCGAGATGCGGGACGCCACCAGCGAGGCCAAGCGTAAGAAGCTCTCCAAGCGTCTCAAAGTCGTCGAAGCCTTCAAGCAGAGCGGCAACCGTCCCGAGTGGATGATCCTCGAAACCATACCGGTCCTCCCTCCCGAACTGCGCCCGCTGGTGCCGCTGGATGGCGGCCGTTTCGCCACTTCCGACCTGAATGACCTCTATCGCCGGGTCATCAACCGCAACAACCGACTCAAGCGGTTGATGGAGCTGCGCGCGCCGGAAGTCATCATCCGCAACGAAAAGCGCATGTTGCAGGAGTCGGTGGACGCCCTTTTCGACAATGGGCGGCGCGGCCGGGCCATCACCGGGCCGAACAAACGACCCTTGAAGTCGCTCTCCGACATGCTCAAGGGCAAGGGGGGCCGTTTCCGGCAGAACCTGCTGGGCAAGCGCGT
>DIVU01000358.1 GCA_002423365.1 Desulfuromonadaceae bacterium UBA6124
CAGCCACGGCGCCGGCTGCACCGCCTGTCATTTCCCCTACAACGACAACGGCACCTACGAAGGGGACGATCCGACGGCGAAGGGCAAATGGCCCTATTCCAAGACCCACGCCATGGCCGCCCTGCCCGAAAACGAGGTCTGCTTCCGCTGCCACAACCGCAGCGGGCGCATCGCCCTGGCCTATCAGGGGATGAACGACGGCAACAACAGTCTCGTCCCCACCGACGGGGTTTATCCCGGCCCGAAGCTGATCAGCGGCGTGCGCAACGCCACTTCCATCCCCCCCGATATTCACCACGAGAAGGGGATGGAGTGCATCGACTGCCACACCTCGCGGGACATCATGGGGGACGGCTACGCCTACGAGAATATGTACCTGCAGACCGAGATCGCCTGCGAGGATTGCCACGGCGGCGCCAAGGAACGTCCCCGCACCGAGAAGGTGAGCCGGGAGAACGACGAGGCGGTGCGCGAGTCCCGTTCGTACAAGCGGCAAGTGGTGCTTGGCGACGAACTGGTCCTGACCGCCAAGGGGCGCAAGTATTCCAACGTCTTAGTCGAGGACGGTAAAATCTGGGTGGTGGACAAGCGCGACGGCCAGCGCCACGAGAGCAAGGTCATCACCGGCACTCCCGAGCACACCATTGTCGGCCACGAGCGGCTGGAGTGCTACGCCTGCCATTCCCACAGCGTCGCCCAGTGTTACGGCTGCCATACCGAGTACGACCAGCGCGCCAAATCCATGGATTTCATCAAGGGGCGGGAAACCCCGGGAACCTTCAATGAATCGGAGGATTACCGCATGCTCTACCCCTTCCCCCTGGCCCTCAACCAGCGCGGGAAGATCTCCCCGGTGACCCCCGGCTGCCAGACCTTCGTGACGGTGATCGACCGCGACGGGGAGCGGCTGAAGGATGAGTACGTCGCCAAGTTCAACGGCAAGGAGCAGTTGCGCTTCGCCCCCTTCTATGGTCACAACACCGGCAAGAAGGCGGTGAGCTGCGCCGACTGCCACACCAATCCCGCCTTCGCCGGCTTCGGCCAGCATGTGCTGGAAGGGGATTCACTCCGGGCCACGCTGATCTGCGAACGCTCCGCCGACAAGCCCCTGGACGGTTTTCTCACCCTGCGCGACGGCGAGGTGCGGGCTTTTTCCGCCATCACCCGGGAAAATTCCCGGCCGCTGAACAGCGAGGAGATCCGTCGTACCTGGGCGGTCAACCAGTGCCTGGTTTGCCATTTCGAGCCGAAAGACCCCATCTATCAGAAGGAACTCGATTATCGTGCCCTCGATCGTTGTCTTTCTCGCCCTGCTCCTGGTGAGCGCCCCGCCGGCGACGGCCGCTGAAACCTCCTGCGGCCTCTGCCATCGGGAGGTCTCCCGGGGCGTCCACGCCGCCCTGGCCTGCGCCGACTGTCACGGCGGCGGGCCGAAGCAGCGTGCCGTCGAGCTGGCATCCCTGGGGATGGCCTTGCGCTGTCAACAGTGCCATGAGGGGACGCTCGGCGTGCTGCACGGGCCGATGGCGACGCGCCAAGCCGAGCGGGCGTTTGTCGAACGCTCCTGGGGGCGGGCCGATCCGGATTTTTACGGCAAGAACTGCGGCTCCTGTCATGTGCGCGACTGTCTCGACTGTCACGGGCTGGACGGCCACGACATCGCCCGGCCGGAAAAGGAGGATTGCCACGCCTGCCATCGCGGCTACTACGTGGGGGCCGATTACTACGGTTACGCCCCCCGCGAGGATGCCGAGCGCTACCAGCGAGGGCCGGGTTTTGGCGGCGAGCACTATTTGAAGATGAGCCCCGATGTCCACGCGCAAGCGGGAATGGTCTGCGGCGACTGCCACGGCATGGCCGGGCTGGCCGCCGGCAAGCGCGCGGACGTGGGCTGCCGCGACTGTCACGAGCCGGACCCGGCGATCATCGAGCACGGCATCGCCGCCCATCTCGAAAGGCTGGAATGTTACGCCTGCCACAGCGGTTGGGCGGCCCAGGAGTACGGCACCTTCTTCATCCGTTTCAGCGATGGGGTCATCCCCGACTATTTCCGCCTGCGCCGGGACCAGACCGCCCCCGACTACCTGCGCAGCGCCTATCTGCGCTTGCAGGACCTGCCCCCGCTGGGGCTTAACGAACGGGGACTGGTCAGCCCCATCCGCCCCCAGTTTCTCGCCTATTTCAGCGAAATCGACGGCGAGACGACCAAGGGGGAAGAAAACCGCCGGCTGGCCGCCGAGTGGAAGGCCTTCTTTCCGCACACCGTGCAGCGCGGCACGCCCCTGTGCGACGCCTGCCACGACCGGCCGGCGCGTTTCCTGCTGGAAAAGCCCGAGGACCGGGTCTATCTGCCGGATAAGGACGGCCTCGGGCTGATCTCCTTCTGGAGCCAGGCGGGGCAGAAAGTGGTCAACGGCGCCTTTGTCGACCAGGCCCGTTACGAGCGGCTGAGTCGCCGCGATGCAACCTATGTGAAGGCTTACGTGGAAAAATGGAAGCAACTGGCCGAAAGCGTCGAAAATTCCTCCTCTCCCTGATCCTTGGCCTCGGCGGTCTGGGTCTTCTGGCGCGCTTTTTTAAGCCGCGCCTGCCTCAGACGCCGGCGCGGCTCGATGTGCCCCGGCAGGAGGTCCCCCCCCACGGCGCCTTGGTCTACCGCCAGGCGCGGGTGGCGTTGGTGCGGGAGGCGGAGGACTTTTACGCCCTCGACCTGATCTGCACCCATCTCGGCTGCACGGTGACGGTGACGCCGACGGAGCTGGTCTGCCCCTGCCATGGCAGCCGTTTTGACCGCCAGGGAACGGTGCTGCAAGGGCCGGCGGAACGCCCCTTGCGTCGGTTGGAAGTGCGGATCGAGGGGGAACGCTGGGTGGTGACGGGATGAAGAAGCGCGGCCTTGCCGGCGAGTTTGTCGCTCATCTCTTTCCCCGGGTGGTGCGGGGGGAAAATCTGCGCCTGACCTACACCTTCTGTCTCGGCGGGCTGGCCCTGACCGTCTTTCTGCTGCTGCTCGTCAGTGGGGTGTTGCTCCTCTTCTACTACCAGCCGACGACGGCCGGGGCCTTCAGCTCTATCCTCTTTCTGGAGGAACAGGTGCCGGGGGGGAAATACCTGCGCTCGTTGCATCGCATGGCCTCGCACCTCTTTATTATCCTGCTCTTTCTGCACACCTTGCGGGTGCTGCTCACCGGCGCCTACCGTCCGCCGCGCCAGCTCAACTGGCTGATCGGTTTCGCTCTGCTCTGCCTGGCCCTCTTCGACGGCTACACCGGTTATCTGCTGCCCATGGACCAGCTCGCCCTGTGGGCGACCCAGACCGGCATGGAACTGCTCGGCACGATACCCGGCGGCACTCTGGTCAAGGATTTCCTGCTCCCCGACGGCATCGGCGGCAGCCTGTCGCTGCTGCGTTTCTATGCCCTGCACATCGTTGTCCTCCCCCTGGCCATGGGGGTGCTGATCGTCCTCCACTTCTACCGGATTCGCCGGGACAAGGGGATTCTGCCCTACCTATGAGCGAGTATCTCAAGAGTTCCCCGCATTTCTTTCGCCTGATCAAGTGGGCTTTCGCGCTCGGTACCCTGGCCGTGCTCCTGCTGGCGGCGCTGCTGCCGGCACCTTTGGAGGAAGCGGCCGATCTCGGGCGGGTGCCCAACCCTTCGAAATCGGCCTGGTTTCTGCTCTGGATGCAGGAAGTGGTGAGCTACGGCAACGCCTGGGCCTACCTGATTGTGGCCCTGGCCGTCGGCTACGCCCTCCTCCCCTGGCTGCCGGGGCTGCCGGCGGTGCGGCGGGCCCGCTGGTTTCCCCGAGAGCAGCGACTGGTCAATGTTTTGACTCTGTCGGTATTTTTGACAATCCTGGCCCTGACGTTGGTGGCCCTGGTCTTTCGGGGGGAGAATTGGTCGCTCGTCTGGCCCTTCTGATACTCTGCTGGCTTCTTCCCGGCGCCGCCCTCGCCGCCGCGCCGCGCTGCCTCTCCTGCCATGCCGTGCACTATGCCGAACTGGGGGGCTGCCTCGACTGCCATCGCGGCGATTCCCGCTCCAGCCGGCTCGAGATCGCCCATTTCGGCCTCATTTCCGCCCGTTACTCCCATTTCCGGATGCCGGGCAGCGCCCTGGTTGAGCGCGGCGGCAAGCGCATCGACGAGACCGGCTGCCGCCGCTGCCATGTCATCGGCGGGCGCGGTAACCGCCTGGCGACCGATCTTGACCGGAGCGTGCGGGTAAGCGCCCCGGAGGAACTGGCCGAGGCGATTCGCCGTCCCGTCCTCTTCATGCCCGATTTCCACTGGCCCGATCCGCTCCTCGATGAAGTTGTCAACGCCCTGTACGCTGCCGGCAAGGACGGAACGGCGGCCGAGGATGAACTTCCCCGCATCGTCCATTTCGAGGTCGACGGGACGGCCGAAGAAAATCCTTTCGTCAAGCACTGCGGCAGCTGCCATCGTGTTCTCACCCTCGCCGCCGGCGGGCTGGGGGAGTCAAATTATGCCCCGAACCTCTCCGGTCTGCTGACCCCTTTCTTCCCCGTCGAATATCGTGAAAACGAACCCTTCAACCGTGACAACCTCAAGAAATATCTGGATAATCCCCGCCAAACCCGAGCCTTGACGCGAATGGCGCCGGTGCCCCTGAAGGACGGGGACTACCGCAAACTGCTGGAGGTCATCGCCGAAGGTATCAGCGTTATCCCGACGGCCGGGGATCCTCTCTGAAGACCTTTTCCCTCTCTTTGTGTGAAAATTAATCGATAAACATGAGCCTCCGTCGGGAGAATTGGTACTAATATTGTATTAAAATTCCGTGCGGTACGGGGGAGATTTGTTTTCGGAATCACCCTTCTATCAGACCGCGGCATTTCATCCGTGAGGAGGCATCATGTTCAACAGAATGAAAATCGGACCCAAGCTGATGACCGCTTTCGGCGTTCTGCTGATTCTGACCCTGGCGGTGGGAATGGTCGGCTACGCGGGGATGAAGAAGATCATCGGTCGGGTCGAGGTCTCGCAGAAGGTCACCGCCATGCTCAACCTGCTGCAAGAGGCGCAGGGGGCGGAGAAAAGCTTCGCCCTGCATGGCGACGCGGCTCAGTCCGAGTTGGTGCAAAAACGGCTCGCCGAAATGACCGCCCTGGCCGTAGAGATTGAGGGGTTGCCGGCGGCGAAACAGGTGAAGGGGGAAATGGGCAAGGTACGCAAGGCCGCTGCCGACTACCGCGCCGAGTTTGACCTTTATGTGCAATCCGAGGCGCTGAAAAGCGCCGCCATGGAAGAGATGAAGACCAGCTCCAACGTGGCCTTGCGAGGGCTGACCCAGGTGCGCGAGGATCAGGTGGAGGCGGTCGACGATTTGCGCGACGACCAGGAGGACTACCATCTCTGGCAGTACGACCAGCTGATGGCCGAGCGCCATGGCCGGGTCGAGGCGACGGACCGCATGCTCTTGCTCTTTACCGATTCCCGCAAGTTCGAGAAGGAATTTTTCCTGAGCCGGGACGAGAAATACCTGGAGCGTTCCCGCGTGACGATGCAGGGTGTACAGGATACCGCCGACGCTCTCATCGCCGGTCTTGAGGACGAGGAAAGCATCGCCAATCTGCAGAGCATGAAGGCGGCGCTCGATAATTTCACCGCCAAGTATGCCGAATTCGTCGGGCAACTGGCGGAACAGCAGGAGCTGATTGCCCAGATGCAGACCCAGGCCGAAGCGACCGTCGCCGCCTGCGACGCGGCGGTAAAAATCCAGAAGGCCGGGATGCTCTCCCTGGTGAACCGTTCGACCACTGCCCTATGGGTGGGTGTCCTGGTGGCCCTGGTACTCGGTGCCCTGCTCGCTTTGCGCATCGCCCTCGGCATCCAGCGCCCCCTGGCCAAAGTGGTCGGGATGATCGGCGAGATCGAAAAGGGACACCTCGATACCCGGTTGAATCTCAATTTGGGGGATGAAGTCGGCATACTGGCGCGCACCATGGACGATTTCGCCGAGAGTCTGCAAGGCGAAGTCGTCCTTCCCCTGGAACGGCTGGCCAACGGCGATCTCGATTTCGAGGTCCATCCCCGGGACGACGGCGACAGCCTGCGCCATGCCCTGAACAAGGTGCGGCACGATCTCAACGAACTGATCGGCCAGGTGCAGGCGGTGGGGGATCAGATCGCCTCGGGCAGCACCCAGGTGGCGGACTCCAGCCAGTCCCTCTCCCAGGGGGCGACGGAGCAGGCCAGTTCCCTGGAGGAGATCAGCGCCTCGATGAACGAGATGGCCAATCGCACCAAGACCAACGCCGAAAATGCCGGCAAGGCCAACCGCAACTCGGAAGAGGCGCGGGATTCGGCGCAGAAGTGCAACGCCCAGATGGGCCAGATGGTCGCGGCCATGGAAGAGATGCGGCGCTCCGGTGCCGATATCTCCCGCATCATCAAGACGATCGACGAAATCG
>DIVU01000136.1 GCA_002423365.1 Desulfuromonadaceae bacterium UBA6124
CCGCCGCTGCGGCTTCCCCAACCATGCCGCTTTCGCCGTCGATCTGGAAAAACACCGAAGCGGCGTCGAAGCGATCTACCGCGACCTCTTCTACACCAGCGAGGCCGAAAGCCGCGAAGAGGTCCGCCCGGAGGTGAACTTCCTCTTCGATCCCGGCGCCGACGTCGATCTGATCAAGGATCTCTTGGAGGAAAAGGGCTTCAAAAATCCCGACGCCGCCTTTGATAGCTTGCTTACCCTCCGCGACGGGCCACCCCACGCCCATATCACCCGCCGCACCCGGCGCCAGTTGGAACGCATCGCCCCGCTGCTGATGCAGGCGGTGCTCGACTCCCCCGAGCCGGAAATGGCCCTGCTCAACCTCGAACGCTTCATGACCACGGCGGTGCGCCGGGCGCGAGGGACCTTCTACGCCCTGCTGTCGGAGAATCGCGAGATCATCACCGTGCTCATCTCCCTGTTCAGTACCAGCCAGTTCCTCTCGCGAATCTTTATCCAGCACCCGGAAATCCTCGATTCCCTCGTTTCCGGCGCCCATGCCCTGGCCTACAAGGACCGCGAGACCCTGGAACGGGATCTCGCCTCTCTGCTCGCCGAGGCGGACAATTACGAAGATAAGCTGGAAATCCTGCGGCGCTTCCGCAACGAGGAATTTCTGCGCCTGGCCATGAGCGACACCCACGGCAAGACACCGCAAGGAGAGCTGACCTCCCAGCTCTCTTCTCTCGCCGATGCCTGCCTGAAGCAGGGGACGGCCATCGCCCGGGAGGAGCTGATCCCCCGTTTCGGCCTCCCCTTCTGCCGGGAGAGCGGCGAGGAGGCCGGGTTTGCCATCGTCGGCATGGGCAAGCTGGGGGGGATGGAGCTGAACTACCACTCGGACCTGGACATTATCTTCATCTACGAGGGGGAGGGGGAAACCCGGCAGGTCGAGGGGACCGAGTCCGACCGGTTCAAAGGCCAGACCAATCCCGAATACTTTGCCCGTCTGGCGCAACGGGTCATCTCGGTGCTGACCCTGATGACCCGGGAGGGCTACGTCTACCAGATCGACACCCGGCTGCGCCCCTCGGGGAACCAGGGCCCGCTGGTGACGAGCCTGGCCGCCTACCGGCGCTACCACGAGTCCTCGGCGGCCCCCTGGGAACGTCAGGCCCTGACCAAGGCGCGGGTCGTCCTCGGTCCGGAAACTCTGGCCAGGCAGATCGAGGAGATCAACCGCGAGATCGTCTATCTGCGCCCGGTTCCGCCGGAGCTGCAAGGGGAGGTCCGCCGACTGCGGGCGCGCATGGAGAGCGAAATCGCCAAGGAGAGCGCCGGCCATTTCAACATCAAGACCGGGCGCGGGGGGATGGTGGACGTGGAGTTCATCGTCCAGTACCTGCAGATTCTGCACGGCGCCGCCCACACCTCCGTGCAGGTCGGCAACACCCTGCAAGCCCTGGAAGCTTTGGAACGGGCCGGCATCCTCGCCCCGGAAGACCGCGCCGCCCTGGAAAACGGCTACAAATTCCTGCGCCGCCTGGAAAACCGCCTGCGACTGGTCCATGACCAGTCGATCAACGACCTCTCCGGCGACCGCGCCTACCTGCTCAAACTCGCCCGTCGCCTCGGCTACCCCGAGCGCCCCCGGCGCCCGGACGAAGTCTTTCTGGAGGAATACCGCCAGGTAACGGAACGCATCCGGGCCATTTTCGACCGCCTGCTCGGTAACGACGAGGCGGCGCAGACGCCAACAACGTAGGATGCGGTGAGCATGGCGAACCGCATCATCCCCCGCACCGACAAGGCGATGCGGTTCCTGCGTCACCGCATCCTACGGATGGGGGATGACGGCAGGGCCGGCGGGAATCAGCCGGCGCTGATTTCGATCTGGCGGGGGTGGGCGTCCGGCTTTTTCGGCAGCACGATCTTCAGCACCCCCCGGTCGCAGCGGGCGACGGTCCGGTCGGGATCGACGCTCGCCGGCAGAGCAAAGACCCGCTTGAAGGGGCCGTGCTCCCGTTCGATCCGCTGGTAGCGGGCCTGACGTTCCTCCTGCTCCAGTCGCCGCACCCCCTGCACGATCAAGGTTCCCTCCTCGATGCGCACATCGATATCCTCCTGATCAACCTCGGGAAGATCCAACTTGATGACAACCTCCCGCTCATCTTCGTAGACATCCGCCGCCGGCTGCCACAGCCCCTGCTCAAAGGGTTCGCCGGCGCTCTGTTCCCGGCTCATCTCCAACAGGCGTTCCATGCGTTCCTGCATGGAACGCAGTTCGGGCCAGGGGCTCCATCGGGTCATGACCATCGTTACCTCCCGCGTGTTATTCGCTGTCCTCCGGGGCTTGGACCTTTCGCCCTGCCCTTGCGATCCATCATGAAAGGCCTTTATGATACGGCTGGAGTTCGAGAAAAAACAATGCTATAAACGAACGGTCCGGGAGAATTGAAGGGGGAAATCGGCATGGAAGGATTGATCCGCAAAATGCTGCAGGAGTCGGGGGACGACGATCTGCGACTGGCCGCCGCCATCGAGAGTCTGGCCCTCCGCTATGGCGACGAGGTCTACCAGGAAGCGCTGCGGCAACTGACTTCCAAAATCTTCCCGCCCGCAGCCGCCCGCAAACACTGGCATCTCGCACTTTTGCACCGCGACCGGATCTTTCCCGAGAACAACCGTTCCGGGCGCCTGCGCGCCGCCCTGCTCGACTACCTGCACGCCGTCACCCACGAAATCCGCGATCCACGCATCGTCGAGGCCCAGCACCTGGAAACCATGCGCCAGGCCTCCATCACCGACGGGCTCACCGGACTCTACCACCAGACCTATTTCAAAGCCCACCTCGAACGCCTGCTCGAACACCGGGCCGGGACCGGGGATCGCCGTTTCGCCGTGATCCTTCTCGATCTCGACCATTTCAAGCAGTACAACGACCGTTGCGGCCATCTCGCCGGCGATCAAGCCTTGCGCCGCACCGCCGAAATCCTTCAATTCAATCTGCGCCAGGGGGATATCGCCTGCCGCTACGGCGGCGAGGAATTCGCCCTGTTGCTCCATCGCGCCGGACAGGACGAAGCTTTTGCCGTCGCCGAACGGATTCGCGCCGCCGTCGAAGAGACCGCCTACCCGGGACAGGAGCTCATGGACCGTGGCAGTCTGACGATCAGCGCCGGCATCGCCGTCTGTCCCGAAAACGGCGCCTCGGCCGTCGATCTGCTGGCGTTAGCCGACGAGGAACTCTACCGGGCCAAGGAGCAGCGCAACAGCATCAGCCCCCCGCTCAGCGGCCAGCGCCGGGAAATCCGCCACAAACGTCTGTCGCTGGTGGAGTTCACCCTGGCGCCGGGGGAACCTTTCCACCCTGGCCTGAGTTTCGACATCAGCCGCACCGGGCTCTCCTTCGGTTGCAGCCTTGACCAGCTGACCGCCGGCGAGGTTCTCGGTATCCGCTTCAAACAGCCTTTCTGGCCCGTCACCTGCGAACTCGACGGATGGGTCCGGCATGTAGAAAAGCTGGAGGAAAACGGTCTGGTGCGCATCGGCCTGGAGTTCGTCGAACTCCCCGAACAACTGCGCCTGCTGCTGCCGGAACGCCCCCGTATGGCCTCCTCTCATCCCCGCAAAGAGGATTAAAAGCCCCCCGCCGATTTGAATTCCGCTCCCATCCGTGCTACCCTTTCCCCCGCAAATCCCATCCCGACCCTTCCCCCAAGGAGGCGTACCATGTCCGCTACCGTCTATCTGGCCGATCTCCGCGCCGGGCATAAAGAAAATCTCTTCGGCAAGCTGCTGCGACTGCTCGATGCCGCCGGCGTCGACCGCAGCATCGGCCGCGACGAGCTCACCGCCATCAAGATCCACTTCGGCGAAAAGGGAGGGCATGCCTACATCCGCCCGGTCTTTATTCGCCGGATCGTCGACCGGGTCAAGCAGCTCGGCGGCAAGCCCTTTCTCACCGACTCCTGCACCCTCTACCCCGGCGAACGCAAAGAAGCCGTCTCGGCCCTGACCTGCGGCATCGAAAACGGCTTCGCCTATGCCGTCGCCGGCGCCCCGCTGATCATGTGCGACGGCCTGCGCGGCCACTCGGCGCGGCGTGTGCCGGTGAACGGGGAGATGTTCGAAACCGTCGACATCGGTCTGGAAATTCTCGAGGCCGACGCCCTGATCACCGTTTCCCACTTCAAATGCCACGAGCTGACCGGCTTCGGCGGCGCCCTGAAGAACCTCGGTATGGGCTGTTCGAGCCGTGCCGGCAAGATGGAGCAGCATTCCACCGTCGCCCCGGAAGTCGACGCGAAACGCTGCACCGGCTGCGGCATCTGCCTGCGCGCCTGCGCTCACGGGGCGATCCGCGTCGTCGCCGGCAAAGCGCTTATCGACAGCGAAAAATGCACCGGCTGCGGACGCTGCATCGCCGTCTGCGAGGTTAAGGCGATTCAGATCCAGTGGAACGAAGAAGCGCCGCTGGTGATGAAGAAGATGGCCGAATACGCCAAGGGCGCTCTGCACGGCAAGGAGGGCAAGACCC
>DIVU01000396.1 GCA_002423365.1 Desulfuromonadaceae bacterium UBA6124
CATATTAATCACGGTCAAAGGGGCGGGTGTCGGCAAGGTTAACCTTGCCCCCGACACAATGGTAGCCATTGGGCGTCAGTTAATGGCTATTCGAGGAAATGAAAACGTTATAGACACGAATTACCTGTTCACCTTTTTGCAAACGCGCTTAGCACATTTTCAAGAAAAAGCGGTCGGCGCTACAGTTCCAGGACTTTCCAGAGAAGATTTAGCGTCACTTGATGTTCCCTACCTACCTATCGAAAAACAACGACAAGTCGCCGCTCGCCTGAAGGCCCAACTGGCCGAGGTGGACAAGGCCCGCCAGGCGGCGGAGGCGCAGTTGCGGGATGCCCACACACTTTATGCAGCCGTTCTGAAAGACACGTTTCTCAACGGGGCCAGCGAAACCTGGCCGAGAATCCAGCTGGGTGAGGTGGGCGACGTTGTCGCCGGGGTTACCCTTGGGCGAAAAACCAACGGCAAGCCGACAAGACCTTTACCTTATCTGCGTGTTGCCAACGTCAAAGATGGGCATCTCGATTTATCCGATGTCAGCACGATCGAAGCTACAGAAGCAGAAATTGAGCGGTTGCTTCTGCAACCAGGAGACATTCTCCTCACGGAAGGTGGCGATCCTGACAAACTGGGCCGTGGGACATCTTGGAACGGCGAATTCAAAGAATGCATTCACCAGAACCACATATTCAGAGTGAGGTTCCCATCAGATTTTTACCTCCCCGAGTTTATTGCAGCTCAAATTGGTTCAACTTACGGTAAGGATTATTTCTTTGCTCATGCGAAAAAGACGACCGGTATCGCGACGATCAACCAAAAGGTACTGAAAGGCTTTCCTGTTCTATCCCCGCCGATTGAAGTCCAAAAAGGTGTCATGGAAACGCTCAACAACCGTCTTGATGAAGCTACTCGAATAATTCAATCGGCTGCAAAACAGTTCAACGACATTAACCTCCTCCCCCAAAAAATCCTCGCCCAAGCCTTCGGAGACAACCCATGACCGAAGGGCGCTACCGGGCTCATGGCCCGCAGGCCGAATTCGAACCCGGCTCGGGCGGGCGGGTTCTACGCAACCGGCTCGGCATCAAACGGGTGCGCCAGATCGAACAGGCCGAATCGGAGGCGCTGCTGGCGTTGCAGGCGGGACGGCCGGCGCTCGATTTCACCCCCTTGGCCGGAAGAGGAAAAGCCGCTTACATCGCCGCCGTCCAGCAAGCCGTCGGTGGCGATTATACGCCGATGGAAGAGTGTTTCAGGCGGGTGATTCGCCGGACTTTTCGGCTTTATCCGGGGAAGAAGTGACGGTCGCGGCAAACGGCCGACGGATGCCTTCCACCGCCGACGAACTGGCGGCGGAAATGCGAAAAGCGACGGTCCGTTGTTTGTCGTCGCGCAGCCAGGGGTTTTGTTGCAAAAGAGTGTTCGCCATGAAGAAACCTCTTGAAAATCGTTGAAACAACCAGCCCCCTCGGGGTTGGATCGCTTTGGGAACGATCACTCTGGTTGCCTGAAAATTATAGGTGACCCGGCTTCCAGAAACAAGCACTTAATTCCATAAACCACTGGAAAATATGAAGAAAAACACAAAAAAACAAAAACGGCCCAAGGCCATCGCCTCCACCCAGTCCCTTTCCGCCTTCGTCAAATCGATCTGCGACATCATGCGCCGCTCCAACTGCGCCAGCGCCCTGCAATACGTGCCGGAGCTGACCTGGATTCTCTTTTTGCGCATCCTCGACGCCCAGGAGGAGAAGGCCCGCGACGAGGCGGAGGCGGTCGGGGCAACCTTCACCCCGGCCCTGGCCAGCCCCTTCCGCTGGCAGGATTGGGCCGCGCCCCATTCCGAAAAAGAGGATCACCCCAGAACCGGCGCCGGCAAGCCCTATGGCTGGAAGCGGCAGGAACTGTTCGCCGCCGGCGACGGCAGTCTGTTCGACTTCATCAACAAGGAGTTGCTGCCGCATCTGCACGGGCTGGACATCGACGCCCGCACCGGGTTGCCCAATCCTTCGGCCTCGCGCAAGCAGCGCATCATCGGCCGCATCATGACGGCGGTGGAGCGGGTGCGGGTCGATAGCGAGACGAACCTGCGCGACATCCTCGACAAGGTGCACGAGATCCATATCGACCATGTGGACGATACCCACTTTTTCACCCTGTCGCAGGTGTATGAAGATCTGCTGCTCAAGATGGGCGAGAAGAACTCGGACGGCGGCCAGTTCTTCACACCCCGCGAGGTGATCCGCGCCATGGTCCACACGGTCGATCCCGCGCCGGGCAAGACCATCTACGACCCCGGCTGCGGCACCGGCGGTTTCCTGGCCGTCGCCTACGAGCACATCGCCCGCAAACTGGGGCAAAGCGCCGCAAGCCTCGATATCGACACATTGAAGCACGACACCTTCTTCGGCCGGGAAAAGGAGAACCTGGTCTTCCCCATCGCCCTGGCCAATCTGGTGCTGCACGGCATCGACCAGCCCAATCTCTGGCACGGCAATACCCTGACCGGCCGCGCCACCTATGCCGCGCTCTTTGAAAACGCGCCTAAATTCTTCGACTACATCCTCACCAATCCCCCCTTCGGCGGCAAGGAAGGCAAGGATGCGCAGAAACATTTCGCCTTCGAGACCAGTTCCACCCAGGTGCTGTTCGTGCAGGACATCCTCAGCGAACTGGCTCCAAACGGCACCTGCGCCATCGTCCTCGACGAGGGGCTGCTCTTTCGCACCAACGAGAGCGCCTTTGTCGAGACCAAACGCAAGCTGGTGGACGAGTGCGACCTCTGGGCCATCGTCAGTCTCCCGGGCGGGGTATTCTCCACCGCCGGGGCCGGAGTGAAAACCAATCTGCTGTTCTTCACCAAGGGGAAAAAGACCGAAAAAATTTGGTACTACGACCTCGCGGGCGTAAAAGTCGGGAAAAAGACGCCCCTGTCCCTGGGCCACTTCGGTTTCGACAAGGACGGCTCGGTGCTGGCCGATGCCCAACTTCCGGCCAACCTCGTTGCCGATTGGAAAGAGGCCGAGACCTGCGCGGACAGGGATTTCCCGAGCTA
>DIVU01000399.1 GCA_002423365.1 Desulfuromonadaceae bacterium UBA6124
CGACATGGTCGACGACGCCGAACTGATGGAGCTGGTCGAGCTCGAACTGCGTGAGCTGCTCTCCTCCTATGACTTCCCCGGCGACGACATTCCGATCATCGCCGGCAGCGCCCTGGCAGCGCTGGAAGGGCGTGACGACGAAATCGGCAAGAACAAAGTTCTGGAGCTGATGGCCGCCGTCGACAGCTACATCCCCGAGCCCGAGCGCGCCATTGACCGTCCCTTCCTGATGCCGGTCGAAGACGTCTTCTCCATCTCCGGTCGCGGCACTGTCGCCACCGGTCGCGTCGAGCGCGGCGTGATCAAAGTGCAGGAAGAGGTTGAAATCGTCGGCATGAAGGCCACCGTCAAATCGGTCGTCACCGGCGTCGAGATGTTCCGCAAGCTCCTCGATCAGGGTCAGGCCGGAGACAACGTCGGCATCCTGCTGCGCGGGGTCAAGCGTGAGGACATCGAGCGCGGCCAGGTGCTGGCCAAGCCCGGCAGCATCACCCCGCACACCAAGTTCAAGGCCGAAGCCTACATCCTGACCAAGGAAGAGGGTGGGCGTCATACCCCGTTCTTCAAGGGTTACCGTCCCCAGTTCTACTTCCGGACGACCGACGTGACCGGGATCGTCGAGCTGCCCGAAGGGGTGGAGATGGTTATGCCCGGCGACAACATCGCCATGAACGTCGAGCTGATCACCCCGATCGCCATGGACAAGGAGCTGCGCTTCGCCATCCGTGAAGGTGGCCGGACCGTCGGCGCCGGTGTCGTCAGCGATATCATAGCGTAAGAGGATAATTCACATGCCGAGCCAAAAGATCAGAATCCGTTTGAAGGCTTATGACCATAAGCTGCTCGATCTTTCCGTAAACGAGATCGTGGATACCGCTAAGCGTACGGGCGCCCGGGTTGCCGGGCCGGTGCCGTTGCCGACCATTATCAACAAATATTGCGTGCTGCGCGGGCCTCATGTTGACAAAAAAAGCCGCGAGCAGTTCGAAATGCGGACGCACAAGCGCCTCCTCGACATTCTTGAGCCGACACAACAGACTGTGGATGCCCTGATGAAGCTTGACCTGTCCGCTGGCGTCGACGTGGAAATCAAGCTCTAGGCAACTCATTAAAGGTAAGGGTAAGTGCAATGATTCAGGGAATCTTGGGTAAGAAACTGGGAATGTCCCAGATTTTCGCCATGGACGGTCGGCGGATCCCGGTGACGGTAGTTGAGGCCGGCCCCTGTGTGGTCGTGCAGAAGAAGACCGTGGCCAGTGACGGTTACAATGCTCTCCAGGTGGGCTTCGCTCCCCGCGCGGCGCACCGCGTTAACCGCCCCACCATGGGCCACTTTAAAAAGGCTGGCAAAGGAGCTTTCGCTTACCTGCGGGAGTTCCGGGTTGAGAATGTGGACGATTTCAATGTTGGGGACGAGATCAAGTGTGAAGTCTTTGCCGCCGGGGATGTCGTGGATGTGACCGGAACCAGCAAGGGGAAGGGTTTTCAGGGTGTTATCAAACGGTGGAATTTCTCCGGCGGCCGTTCAAGCCACGGCTCGAAGTTTCATCGTGGTCCGGGCTCCATCGGTTGTAGCGCTTGGCCTTCCCGGGTTTTTAAGGGTAAGAAGATGGCCGGTCAGATGGGGAATGCCCGGGTCACTACACAAAATCTGGAAATTGTCGATGTCCGTCCTGAGCAGAATCTGATCCTCGTCAAGGGCGCGATTCCTGGCGCCAAGAACAGCTTGGTCACGATTCGTAAAGGTATTAAAGCCAAAAAATAGCCTCATGCAAGTGAGGGTGTGGGAGACAGACCATGGCAAGCGTTGTTGTCTACGATATTAATAAAAATCAGGTGTCCCAGCGGGAACTGTGCGATGCGGTCTTTAATGACGTTGTACGTGGCTACCTGATTCACGATATGGTCCGCTATCAGCTGGCGGCCCGTCGCCAGGGGACGGCCGATACCAAGACCCGAAGCGAAGTTTCTGGTGGCGGTAAGAAGCCATATAAGCAGAAGGGGACCGGTAATGCCCGTCAGGGTTGTATTCGAGCCCCTCATTATGTGGGCGGCGGCGCGGCTTTTGGGCCGACTCCCCGGGATTACACCTTCAAGCTCAACCGCAAGGTCAAGAAGTCAGCCCTGCGCAGCGCCCTATCCGCTCGTTTCCAAGCGGAAAAAATGACGGTACTCGATACCATCGAACTGGAGAAAATCAGCACTAAGGGTTTCGTTGAGATCCTCAACCGTTTCGATCTTGATAAGGTGCTGGTTGTTATCTCCGGCGACAATCGTAACCTTGAGCTTTCCGCGCGGAATCTGCCGAATGTGAAAGTGCTTCGGGCAGAGGGCGTCAATGTCTATGACGTGATGAAATATCCTAATCTGATCGTCACTGAAGGGGCTGTTTCTCAGCTGGAAGGAGCGCTTGCGTCATGAAACCGCTGCATCAGATTATCAAAAGACCGCTAATTACCGAGAAAACCAGCCTGCAGAAAGAAATGGGGCAGATCGTTGCCTTCGAAGTTTCTGTTGACGCCAACAAGATCGAAATCAAGCAAGCCGTGGAAAAGGCGTTCGATGTGAAGGTTAAGAACGTCAACACCTCGCTGGTAGCCGGTAAGGTCAAGCGTGTTGGTCGGCAGTTTGGCAAGCGGTCGAACTGGAAAAAAGCATACGTGACCCTGGAAGAGGGTAGTAGTATCGACTTCTTCGGTGTCTAAGGTTTGTTATCAAGCGATACGGAGTAACTATAATGGCGATCAAAAAGTTTAAACCGACCTCGCCGGGTCGTCGTAACATGACCTCTTCCTCCTTCGAGGAGATCACGACTTCCACTCCCGAGAAGTCCCTTGTTGCGCCCCTGAAACGTTCCGGTGGCCGCAACAATTACGGTCGTATTACCAAGCGGCACACCGGGGGCGGCCATAAGCGCAAGTACAGAATTATCGACTTCAAGCGGGATAAGAAGGACATTCCGGCCAAGGTCGTTTCCATTGAATACGATCCGAATCGTTCTTCCCGTATCGCTCTGCTGAACTATGCCGACGGTGAGAAACGCTACATTCTCGCTCCTCTCGGAATTTCTGTGGGGGACACCTTGGTTGCGAGCGAGCAGGCGGACATAAAACCCGGCAATGCTCTGACGATTCGCGCCATTCCTCTGGGAACCTGGGTTCATAACGTTGAATTGCGTGTCGGGAAGGGTGGGCAACTCGCTCGCAGCGCCGGAACCTACGCGATGATCGCCGCCAAGGAAGGCAAGTACGCTCAATTGCGTCTGCCCTCCGGCGAGGTTCGTCTGGTGCTGCAAAATTGCTGCGCCACGGTCGGACAGGTGGGGAATCCGGAGCATGAAAATATTCAGATCGGCAAGGCCGGCCGGAATCGCTGGTTGGGCAAGCGTCCGCAGAGCCGTGGCGTGGCCATGAACCCTGTCGACCATCCTCATGGCGGTGGCGAAGGCAAGAGTTCTGGCGGACGTCATCCGGTGACTCCCTGGGGGATTCCGACCAAGGGCTACAAGACCCGGACCAACAAGCGTACCGATAAGTTCATTATCCGGCGGCGCAAGAAATAACGTTTCTTTGGGATAGAGGAGAAGGCAGTGGCTAGATCAATCAAGAAGGGGCCGTACGTCGAGGAAAGCCTTTTGCGTAAAATCGAAGCTGAAGGTGGCGCCAGCAATAAAAAGGTCATCAAGACCTGGTCGCGGCGCTCCACAATCGTCCCTGAATTTGTAGGCCTGACCTTCGCCGTGAATAACGGCAAGAAGTTCATTCCGGTATTCGTTACCGAGAATATGGTCGGCCACAAGCTCGGCGAGTTCGCCCCGACCCGGACCTACTTCGGCCATGGCGCGGACAAGAAAAGCAAGAAGAGATAAGATCCTGCATAGGAGTTTCATTCATGGAAGCCAGAGCTAAACTGAGTTACGCGCGTCTTTCTCCCCAGAAAACCCGTCTGGTGGTGGACATGGTGCGTGGCAAGGGCGTTCAGGATGCGCTGAATATCCTCAAATTCTCTCCGCAGAAGGCTGCGGCCATCGTCAGCAAGTTGGTCAGTTCGGCGGTTGCCAACGCGGAGCAGAAGGGGGTATCGGACATCGACCGTCTGATGATTAAGCATATCAGTGTCGACCAAGGCCCGGTTCTCAAGCGCTTCATGCCCAGGGCGCAGGGACGGGCCACCAAGATTCGTAAACCGACGAGTCACATCACTGTGATTCTTGACGAAAAGTAGACTGAGGGAGGTGATAGTTTGGGCCAGAAAGTACATCCCGTAGGATTTCGGTTGGGAGTCATCAAAACCTGGGAATCCAAGTGGTATGCAGAGGCGGATTACGCCAAGCTTCTCCATGAAGATATCAAGCTTCGGAATTACCTCAAAAAGCGGCTCTATCATGCTGGTATTTCTAAGATTGAATTGGAGCGCGCCGCGAATAAGGCGAAGATTAACATTTACGCCGCACGTCCAGGCATTATCATTGGCAAGAAGGGTTCCGAGGTCGAGGCGCTCAAGAAAGAGCTGGCCAAACTCACCGACAAGGAAGTCTTCATTAATATTCAGGAAGTTCGCAAGCCTGAGATCGATGCTCAGTTGGTGGCGGAGAATGTGGCGCTCCAATTGGAACGCCGAGTTGCTTTTCGTCGTGCGATGAAAAAGAGCGTCAGTATGGCGCTCAAATTTGGCGGCCAGGGAATCAAGATCACCTGCAGCGGACGTCTGGGCGGGGCTGAGATGAGCCGTACCGAATGGTACCGCGAGGGACGCGTGCCCCTGCATACTCTTCGCGCCGATATCGACTATGGGTTCGCCGAAGCGAAGACCACTTATGGCATCATCGGTGTCAAGGTGCTTATCTTCAAGGGCGAAGTCCTCGCGCGGGAACAGCAATAAGATCGCAATAGGAGTAAGCAAGCCATGTTAATGCCCAAGAAGGTTAAACATAGAAAGACATTCAAGGGGCGCATGAAAGGCGCCGCCAAGGGTGGTACCGAGCTGAACTTCGGTGACTTTGGTTTACAGGCCATCGAATGTGGTTGGCTCTCGTCACGGCAGATCGAAGCTGCCCGGCGAGCCATGACTCGCTATATCAAGCGCGGTGGTAAAATCTGGATTCGTGTTTTTCCGGATAAGCCTTTGACCCGCAAGCCCGCCGAAACCCGCATGGGTAAGGGTAAGGGTTCTCCGGATAGTTGGGTCGCTGTGGTCAAGCCCGGGTTGATGCTTTATGAAATGCAGGGGGTTGACGAAGAAGTGGCCCGTGAGGCCTTCCGGCTTTCCGCCAATAAACTCCCGATGAAGACCAAGTTCGTGATGAGGGAGGACATTGTCAATGAAGGCTAGTGAAATGGTGGCCCTCAGTATTGAGGAATTGCGTAAGAAATCGGAAGAACTCAACCAGGAACTGTTCAATCTGCGGTTCCAGTTGCATACCGGACATCTGGAAAATACCGCGCGGATTCCTCAGATCAAGAAGGATATTGCCCGGGTTAACACCTTGCTGCGGCAGAAACAGGGATAGTGGGGAGTACGAGGACGGATATGACGACTGAACGTGGAAACAGAAAAACCCGGGTTGGGATCGTGGTCAGTGACAAGATGGATAAGACCGTCGTAGTCAAGGTTGACCAGTTGGTGAAGCATCCCATTTACAAGAAGTACATCAAGCGTAAGGTTACCTGTAAAGCCCACGACGAGAGCAACAACTGTGCCGTTGGCGACAAGGTGCTTATCGTGGAGACCAGACCGCTGTCTCGTGACAAGCGGTGGAGAGTCCGCGAAATCCTCGAAAAACACGTAACCGTTTAGGAGATACAAGCCATGATTCAGATGCAGACCATGCTTGATGTCGCGGACAATTCCGGCGCCCGGAAGCTCTGCTGCATCAAGGTGCTCGGCGGCTCCAAACGCAAATACGCCGGACTTGGAGATATTATTATCTGCTCAGTCAAGGAGGCCCTTCCCAATTCAAGGGTCAAGAAAGGCGATGTGGTGCGTGCCGTTATCGTGAGAACGGCCAAGGAGGTTCCCCGCCCGGATGGCTCGTTCATCCGTTTTGACAAGAATTCCGCCGTGGTGGTTAATGCCGGGGGGGAGCCCATCGGAACCCGAATCTTTGGACCCGTCGCCCGTGAACTCCGCGCCAAGCGCTTTATGAAAATTGTTTCCCTGGCGCCTGAAGTCCTTTAAAAAAGATCATTGGGAGATATACGAAGATGGCGGCTAAAAACCTTCATGTCAAAAAAAACGACATGGTGATGATTATCGCTGGCAAGGAGAAGGGGAAGTCGGGCAAGGTCGCTCGGGTTTTCCCGGAAAAAGGCCGGCTCACGGTAGAAGGCTTGAATGTAGTCAAGCGTCACACTCGTCCTTCCCGGGCCAACCAGGATGGTGGGATTATTGAGAAGGAAGCTCCCCTGAATGCTTCCAATGTGCTGCTTCTTTGTGGTGCTTGCGGGAAGGCAGCCAGAACCGGAATTCGAGTGCTTGAGGATGGGCGCAAAGTTCGATTCTGCAAGAAGTGTAACGAGATCGTGGATAAGTAACGGAGGATTTCCATGGCAAGACTGAAAGAAAAATACCAGGTCGAACTGGTCCCTCAGCTGAAAAAAGATTTGCAGTTCGACAATGTAATGGAAGTCCCCCGGGTAGAGAAGGTTGTCGTGAACATGGGTCTCGGGGAGGCCATTCAGAACATCAAGATTCTGGAGTCGGCGGTTCAGGAACTTACCACCATTGCCGGACAGAAGGCCGTCATCACCAAGGCGAAGAAGTCTATTGCGACTTACAAGCTGCGAGAAGGCATGCCGATTGGCTGCCGTGTCACCCTGCGCCGCACCCGGGCTTATGAGTTTCTTGATCGTCTGATCAATATTGCCCTCCCTCGGGTTCGTGACTTCAAGGGGGTCTCCCCCAAAGGATTCGACGGGCGTGGCAACTATACTCTGGGCATTCGTGAGGAAATCATCTTCCCTGAGATCGATTTCGATAAAATCGACAAAGTTAAGGGGATGAACGTGACGATTGTCACCACCGCCCGGACCGATGAAGAGGGCCGCGCCCTCCTGGCGGCCATGGGCATGCCTTTCAGGAAATAAAGTCAGACGGAGAGCGGAGGAGCAAGTGGCGAAAAAATCGATGATGATAAAGGCTTCGCGGCCAACCAAGTTCGGGGTCAGGCAGCACAATCGCTGTCCTCTGTGCGGCCGTCCGCGGGCGTATTATCGCAAATTTGACATGTGCCGTATTTGCCTGCGCAAGCTGGCGTCGGAAGGGAAACTTCCCGGCGTTATCAAGTCGAGCTGGTAAAGAGACATTAAGGAGCTGCATCCATGGCAATGACTGATCCTATCGCGGACATGCTGACCCGCATCCGTAATGCGGGCCTGGCGAAGCATCCGAAGTTGGACGTTCCTTCGTCCAAAATCAAAGAGGCCCTGGCCTCGGTGCTCAAGGATCTTGGATATATCAAGAATTTCAAGAATATTAGCGACGAGAAGCAGGGCGTGCTGCGGATCTACCTCAAGTTCGATGAGGATAACCAACACGTCATTCATGAAATCAAGCGGGTATCCACTCCTGGGCGTCGCATCTATGTGGGGAAGGACGAGATCCCCATGGTGAAAAACGGTCTCGGGTGCGCCATCCTGTCGACTTCCAAGGGTCTGATGGATGATGCGGCTGCTCGCACGGCGCAGGTGGGCGGCGAGCTCCTCTGCACCGTCTGGTAAGGATCCGGGGAAGGAGTTTATAGAAGATGTCGAGAATCGGGAAAAAACCCATAACGATTCCGGGCGGAGTGAAGGTTTCTCTTTCTGGGGAGACGATCAGCGTGCAGGGCCCCAAGGGCCAGCTCAGCCGCCGGATCCCCGCGAAGGTCGGAGTCTCCATCGAGGCGGATACCATCCAGGTCAGCTGTCCGCAAGGAGCGCGTAACGACAGCTCTCTGCAGGGCTTGGCCCGGACCCTGGTTGCCAATATGATCGAAGGCGTAACCAAAGGCTATGAGCGTGTTCTTGAGATCAACGGCGTCGGTTATCGCGCCGAGATGAAAGGCGCGATCCTCAATCTGGCCTTGGGCTACTCCCACGGTATTGAGTATCCTTTGCCCAAGGGGATTGACGCCGAAGTCGAGAAACAGACAAAGATTACCCTGAAGGGGATCGACAAAGAACTGATTGGGGCGACCGCCGCCAAGATTCGGTCTTTTCGCGGACCCGAGCCTTACAAAGGCAAGGGGATCAAGTATGCCGAAGAGCGGATTCTGCGCAAAGCTGGAAAGACCGGCAAGAAATAATTGATTCAAGGCCAAGGAGAACGATTGTGAACGTCGCAAAGCAAAGACGTGATGCCCGTGCGAAGCGGCAGATCCGGGTGAGGAAAAAGGTTCGTGGAACCATGGAACGTCCTCGCCTGTGTGTCTTCCGTAGCGCCAAGCATATCTATGTGCAAATCATCGAGGACGTCACTGGTCGCACCCTGGCGATGGCGTCTACCGCGAACAAGGATGTCGCCGAGGGCGTAAAATACACCGGCAATGTCGAGGCTGCCAAGGCCGTCGGGCAAACCATCGCCAAGAAAGCCTTGGAACAGAATATCAAGCAGGTGGTCTTTGACCGGAACGGTTTCTTGTATCATGGCCGCGTGAAGGCACTTGCCGACGCCGCCCGTGAAGCCGGCCTGTCTTTCTAAGTTAAAGGAGGATTTCTTTGCATCGCATCGATCCCAATGAACTGAACTTGAACGACCGCGTTATCCATATCAACCGTTGCGCGAAGGTCGTAAAGGGTGGCCGTCGTTTCAGTTTCTCTGCCCTGGTGGTGGTAGGCGACGGGGAAGGTCATGTCGGTTACGGACTGGGCAAGGCCAAGGAGGTTCCTGAAGCGATCCGTAAGGGGGTCGAGCAGGCCAAGAAGAGCCTTATCAAGGTTCCCTTGCGGGGGCGGACCATTCCCTTTGATGTGCTGGGCAAATTCGGCGCCGGGAAGGTTCTGCTCAAGTCGGCTTCCGAAGGTACCGGAGTGATCGCCGGTGGCGCGGCCCGCGCTGTTTTGGAGGTGGCTGGCGTCGGCGATATCCTCTCCAAATGTCTTGGTTCCAATAACCCGCATAATGTGGTCAAAGCAACCGTGAACGCCCTGGCTCAGCTCAAGAGCGCCCAGGAAATCATGGAACGCCGCGGCCTGCAGGCGTCCGCCGAATAATTTGGTGGATAAGGAGAAGCTCATGGCCGATCAAATCAAAGTGACACTGAAGAAGAGCGGCATTGCCCGCGACGAATATTTTACGCGAGTCCTCAAAGGGCTCGGTTTGACCAAGCTCCATAAGACGGTATGCCTCAAGGACACTCCGGAAATTCGCGGGATGATTCGCAAGGTATCCCACATGGTCGAAGTCGAAGACTGCCGTTAAGGAAGATGGATATGGATCTGAGTAATTTGCAACCGGCATACGGTTCTACGAAAAATCGCAAGCGTATCGGCCGCGGTCACGGTTCTGGCACGGGCAAGACCGCCGGCAAGGGACACAAGGGTCAGAAGGCTCGTAGCGGCGGCAGCGTCAAGGCCGGTTTCGAAGGCGGTCAGATGCCCCTTCAACGCCGTCTTCCCAAACGCGGCTTCACTCCTCTGGCGAAAAAGGTCTACTCCCTCGTCAATCTCCGGGATCTCGAAGTTTTCGAGGCAGGGAGCATTGTCGATCTTGCCGCCTTCGGTAGGGCGGGCCTGGTGAATGAAGTTGTGGACGGGATCAAGGTTCTTGGGGATGGCGAACTGACCAAGGCTTTGACGGTGCAGGCTCATAAATTCAGCAAGTCGGCTCAAGAGAAAATTGAGGCGGCCGGCGGTAAAGTCGAGGTTCTCTAAATTGATAAAAGCCATCCAGAACATATTCAGTATTCCTGAACTCAGGAGACGGGTTCTCTTTACCCTGTGCATGCTGGCTGTTTATCGGGTGGGTTGTCATGTGCCTACTCCTGGGGTTGACGCGCAGGTGCTGGCCAAGTTTTTCGAGGGGACCGAAGGCACTCTGTTGGGCCTGGTCAGCGCCTTTACCGGTGGGGCTCTTGAGCGCATGACGGTGTTCGCTCTGGGCATCATGCCTTACATCAGTGCCTCCATCATTTTGCAGTTGCTGGCGGTTGTTTTTGAACCGGTCGAACGTTTGAAGAATGAGGGTGAGCAGGGGCGTAAGGTTTTGACCCGCTGGACCAGGTACGGGACGATTTTTCTCTCTATCATTCAGGGTACCGGGATCGCCATCGGACTGCAAACCATGCGCGGCCCCGCCGGAGAATTTGTGGTTCCCGATCAGGGCATGGGGTTCATCCTGCTGACGGTCATTACCCTGACTGCGGGTACGGCTTTCATCATGTGGCTGGGGGAACAGATCACCGAGCGAGGTATCGGGAATGGTATTTCGTTGATCATTTTTGCCGGAATCGTCGCCAATATGCCGGCAGCGATCGTCAACTCGGTGCGGTTGCTACGTACGGGCGCCCTGACACCGTTGGTCGGGATAGTTGTGCTGGTTCTGATGATTGCCGTAATCTGGGCGATTGTTTTCATGGAGCGTGGCCAGCGTCGCTTACCGATTCACTATGCCAAACGGGTCGTCGGTATGCGTAATTACGGTGGACAGACCAGCCACCTGCCGTTGAAAGTCAATATGAGTGGGGTTATCCCTCCGATTTTCGCCAGTTCCATCATCATGTTCCCGGCGACTGTAGCGAACTTGGTTGATGTTACCTGGGTTCAGACCCTGGCCTCCATGCTGACTCCCGATCACTGGCTGTATAACATTTTTTTCGTTGCATTAATCATTTTCTTCTGTTACTTCTACACGGCTGTGACTTTCAATCCTATTGACGTTGCCGAAAATGTGAAAAAGCAGGGAGGGTATATCCCTGGCATACGTCCCGGTAAGCCTACGGCGGATTATATTGATGAGGTGCTGGGTCGGTTGACTTTTGCTGGCGCCATTTATATCTCGGCGGTTTGTGTTTTGCCGACCATCCTAATTGGCGAGCTCAGCCTGCCTTTTTATTTTGGTGGCACTTCCCTGCTGATCGTGGTTGGGGTAGGCATGGATACCGCATCCCAGATTGAAGCCCATCTGATCTCTAGGTCGTATGAGGGTTTCATGAAGGGCGTCACTCTCAAGGGCCGTCATGGCTAGGGGTATGAGATGAAGCTTATTTTGCTGGGCCCCCCGGGAGCAGGCAAGGGGACACAGGCCAAAATGCTTATGGATCGTTACGCTATCCCGCAGATTTCCACAGGTGATATTTTGCGTGCCGCGGTCAAGTCCGGGACTCCGATGGGGTTGAAGGCCAAGTCGTTTATGGATGCCGGCGGACTCGTTCCTGATGAAGTCGTTGTCGGTATTGTGCGCGAGCGTCTCCAGCAGGATGACTGCGGGGCTGGTTTTATTCTTGATGGTTTTCCCAGGACGGTTCCCCAGGCGGACGCCTTGGACGAGGCGTTAATGGCCCTTGGGCGGCCTCTTGATGTGGTGGTTTCCTTGGTCGTCGACGTTGAGGCCCTGGTTGAGCGATTGACCGGGCGGCGGACCTGTAAGGATTGCGGACGTGGCTATCATGTTTCTTTTGCCCCAACCAAGGTGGTGGGAATATGTGATGCGTGTGGGGGTGAGCTGCTTCAGCGGGACGATGACCGCGAACAAACCATCCGTCGCCGTCTTGATGTCTATAGTGAGCAAACGTCACCCCTGATTGATTATTATCGAAAGTCGGGACTGCTCTCCGAGGTTGATGGAATGCTTTCCATGGATGCTGTGCAGGGATCGATCCTCTCGCTCCTTCGTCAGGAGTAGTCGGGGGGATGATCGTTCTTAAGTCCCGCGATGAGCTCAATCTGATGCGTGACGCGGGGCGGATCGTAGCCGAAATTCTACAGCTGCTTCGTGAACGTATTAAGCCTGGGGTTACTACTTTCGAGCTTGACGAGTTTGCTGAAGCCGAGTGCAGGCGTCGACGCGTTCGGCCGGCATTTAAGGGGTACGGAGGATTTCCCTTTACAATCTGTTCCTCTCCCAACGAAAAAGTTGTGCACGGTTTTGCAGATTCCCATCCGCTACTTGAGGGGGATATCCTGAGCATCGATTTCGGGGTTGTAAAGTCGGGTTTTTATGGGGATGCGGCGATTACGGTCCCCGTTGGCCGGATTGATGCCGAAACAGAAAGGCTGCTGGAGGTAACACAACAGTCGCTTGCCCTGGGAATTGCCGAGGCGACCATCGGTAAGCGACTCTCCGATATTTCTCATGCGATACAAACCTGTGTTGAAAAAGAGGGGTTTAGCGTCGTGCGTGAGTTTGTCGGGCATGGCATCGGACGGCAACTCCATGAATTACCGCAAATCCCCAACTTCGGCGCTCCAGGGCAGGGGCCGCGTCTGCGGGAAGGGATGACCCTTGCGATTGAGCCGATGATCAACGTTGGCACTCCGGATGTTCGTATTCTTCCCGACGGCTGGACGGCGGTGACTATGGATGGAAGATCATCCGCACATTTCGAGCATACGATAGCCGTTACCAGTCATGGGCCTGAAATTCTGACTGTGCTATAGACACTATCTCTGGTTGTACGTACTGATGGATAAAAGTCGCTAAGCCGCTTAAGGCGATCAACTTGATGAGTAAAGGAAAAGACAATGAAAGTCCGCGCTTCCGTGAAGACAATCTGCGACAAGTGTAAGGTGATCAAGCGCAAGGGGATTGTCCGGATCATTTGTGAAAACCCCAAGCACAAGCAGAGGCAGGGATAACTGGATTAGGAGGAATGGAAATTGGCACGTATTGCTGGTATTGACTTACCGAGAAATAAACGGATTGAGGTGGCGCTCACCTACATCTACGGCATCGGCCGCTCCTCTTCCCAGGAGATTCTGAGCAAGGCCGGGGTTGACATGAACACCCGGACCGATGATCTCACCGAAGCTGAAGTGGCTAAGATTCGCGAAACCATTGACCGGGAAAGCAAGGTTGAAGGTGATTTGCGGCGAGAGGTTTCGATGAATATCAAACGTCTCATGGACCTTGGTTGTTATCGCGGATTGCGTCATCGTCGTGGTTTGCCCGTGCGCGGGCAGAAGACCAAGACGAATGCTCGCACCCGTAAGGGACCCCGCAAGACTGTCGCCGGTAAGAAGAAATAACTGGAGGAACCATGGCTAAGCCCGGTAAAAAAGTAGTCAGAAAAAAGGTTGAAAAAAAGAATATCGCGAATGGTGTGGCGCACATTCAGGCGACTTTCAACAATACGATCGTGACCATTACGGATATCAGCGGTAACGTGATTTCCTGGTCTACAGCCGGTGGGCGCGGTTTCAAGGGCTCCCGTAAGAGTACTCCCTTTGCTGCTCAGGTAGCGGCCGAGGATGCCGCGAAGAAAGCCCAGGAGCATGGCCTTCGCAACGTCGTGGTCAATGTCAAGGGGCCTGGTTCCGGTCGGGAGTCGGCATTGCGTGCCCTTCAGGCTGCGGGTCTCAACATTACCCTGATAAAGGATGTCACCCCGATTCCTCATAATGGGTGTCGTCCCCCTAAGCGCAGAAGAGTCTAAACCTTACAAGGAGGTCGAACGTTGGCTAGATATACCGGCCCCGTCTGTCGTATGTGCAGAAGGGAAAATACGAAATTGTTCCTGAAAGGGGACAGGTGTCATACTGATAAATGTGCCGTTGAACGCCGTAATTATGCACCTGGGCAGCATGGTCAGGGACGAATCAAGGTGTCGGATTACGGGACTCAGCTGCGGGAAAAACAACGGGTCAAACGTACCTACGGGTTGTTGGAAAAGCAGTTTCACTCCTATTTCGATAAGGCGGATCGCATGAAAGGCGTCACCGGCGAAAACCTGCTGGTTTTGCTGGAGCGTCGCCTTGACAGCATGGTTTACCGTATGGGCTTTGTCTCTTCCCGTAACGAAGGGCGCTCCCTGGTTCGTCAGGGGCATTTCCTTGTCAATGGACAACGGGTGGATATCCCTTCCTATCTGGTACGCCCCGGTGATGTCGTTGAGCTGCGTGAAAAGAGCCGTCAGGTTGCCCGCATCAACGAAGCTCTTGATGGTGTCATGCGTCGTGGTCTTCCTTCCTGGGTCGAGCTGGATCGCGCGGCCTTCAAGGGGATCGTTAAAACTCTGCCGGTTCGTGAAGAGATGACAACTCCTGCATTCCAGGAACATCTCATTGTCGAATTGTACTCCAAGTAGTCCGGTTGGGCTTTAACTGTAACCTCATTAGGGAGGATACGAATGTATAAAAACTGGAGAGACCTCATCAAGCCCAAGCGTCTCCAGATTGAGTCGGAAACTCTGACCGATACATATGGGAAATTCTACGCCGAGCCTTTTGAGCGCGGCTTCGGAACGACTTTGGGCAACTCTTTGCGCCGTGTGCTGCTCTCTTCGTTGCAAGGGGCTGCTATCGTCTCAGTGCGCATCAAGGGGGTTCTTCATGAGTTTTCAACCGTCCCCGGTGTCACCGAGGATGTTACTGATATTATCCTAAACCTTAAAGGCGTGCTGCTGCGCCTCCATGGTAATGAAAGCCGCAATGTCCGTATCGTAAAAAAAGGCGCCGGAGTAATTACCGCCGGTGACATCATTACGGACAGCCATGTCGAAGTTCTCAATCCCGAGCATCATATCGCAACCTGTTCCCAGGAGGCAGATGTCGAGATGGATATGGTTGTATCCTTGGGTAAAGGATATGTGCCTGCCGATCGTAATCGCGACGAGCGGGCTCCGGTTGGGACTATTCCGATCGATGCGATATTCTCGCCTGTCAAGAAAGTCAATTTTACAGTGACTAATGCCCGTGTCGGGCAAATCACTGATTATGACAAATTGACCATCGAAGTTTTTACCGATGGCAGTGTCCGGCCGGATGACGGGCTGTCGTTTGCCGCGAAAATTGTCAAGGAGCAACTTCAGATCTTCATCAATTTCGATGAGGAGGCGGAGCCTGCGGAAGAGGAAGTCAGCGAGACTTCGGGAAAGATCAACGAAAATCTCTACCGTAGTGTCGATGAACTGGAGCTTTCGGTCCGCAGTGCCAATTGCCTCAAAAATGCCAATATTCGTTTGATTGGTGATCTGGTGCAACGTTCCGAGGCGGAAATGCTTAAGACCCAGAACTTTGGGCGCAAGTCCTTGAATGAAATCAAGGATATTCTCTCCGAGATGGGCCTGACTCTCGGGATGAAGCTGGAGAACTTCCCTGATCCCGAATATCTCAGGATGATACAAAAGGGTAACGAGGAAGACTGATTCCTCGTTAAGAATAACGATGAAAGGACCACAGAACCATGCGTCACAATAATACCGGAAGACGGCTCGGACGGAACTCCAGCCACCGATTGGCGATGATGAGGAACCTGGTGACTTCCCTGCTGGAGCATGAGAAAATCACCACGACTGATTGCCGCGCCAAGGAGTTGCGTAAAGTTGCTGAAAGAATGATTACTCTTGGAAAGCGTGGCGATATTCATGCCCGGCGCCAGGCTCTGCAGGTTGTTCGTGACCGTAAGGTTGTGGCCAAGCTTTTTGATCGCCTTGCCCCTCGCTATCAGGATCGCCCTGGTGGATACACCCGGATTGTCAAGCTGGGCAACCGTCTTGGCGATAATGCTTCGCAGTCCATTATTGAACTGGTTGAAGAGGCAGGGGCCGCTGCACCAAAGGCATAGTTACATAGCGTCGATATCACAAGTTAATCGCAAAGGCAGGGAACTTCGGTTTCCTGCCTTTTGTGCTTTTGTGTGACGTCGACGGAAGGGGCAGCCAAATCCGGATTAATGGTAAGTTATCGAAGAGTAGTCTTTGTGTGTCGATCTTTTACTCCTTGTTTTTTCTGGTGTTCCGTTGCGACTGGCTTTTGACCGAACTTATTAGAATAAAGTCTATGTATTTCAGATATATATGATATGGCTTGAAGGGCCGGATAGTCTTGGCATGCTTCGTGATAATAAACATTTGTTTTTGACGAATTCTGCTTTGGCTTGAGTTGCCAAATCGACCCCTTGCTCTATTGCCACTACATCTTACCCGTCAGGAGGTTTTATGTCGCCAAAACTGGACGAAAAAGTCGAACCTATTTATCAGGAAGTTCTCGCCCGGAATCCCGGTGAGACGGAGTTTCATCAGGCTGTTCGTGAGGTTCTCGAATCCCTGGGGCCCGTTCTGGTCAAACATCCCGAATTCTGCCAGCAAAAAATTATCGAGCGTATCTGCGAGCCGGAGCGCCAGATTATTTTTCGGGTTCCTTGGCAGGACGATAATGGGGTTGTCCAGATTAATCGCGGATTCCGTGTTGAATTCAACAGTGCATTAGGTCCCTACAAGGGCGGCTTGCGGTTTCATCCTTCCGTTTATCTGGGCATTATCAAGTTTCTTGGTTTCGAGCAGATCTTCAAGAATGCTCTGACCGGCATGCCCATCGGTGGCGGCAAAGGGGGCTCGGATTTCGATCCCAAGGGGAAATCGGACGATGAGATCATGCGTTTTTGCCAGAGCTTCATGACTGAGCTCTATCGCCACATCGGCGAGCATACAGACGTTCCTGCCGGGGACATCGGTGTTGGTGGTCGTGAAATCGGCTATATGTTTGGCCAGTACAAGCGCATCACCAACCGTTGGGAAGCGGGAGTTCTTACCGGTAAAGGGATCAACTGGGGTGGCTCGCTGGTGCGTCCGGAAGCAACTGGCTACGGAGCTACCTTCTTTGTTGACGAAATGCTCAAGGTTCGCGGTGAATCCTTTGAGGGAAAGACCTGCACCGTTTCCGGGTCGGGGAACGTCGCCATCTATACCATTGAGAAAATCCATCAACTGGGCGGTAAGGTCGTTGCCTGTTCCGACTCTAACGGCTACGTCTTTCATGAGCAGGGTATCGATCTTGAGTTGCTGCAACAACTCAAGGAAGTGGAACGTCGTCGGATCAAAGATTACATCACCTACCACAAGGACGCGAAATACGTCGAAAATGGCAACATCTGGGATATCCCTTGCCAGGTCGCCATGCCGTCTGCGACGCAGAACGAAATTAATGGCAAAGATGCTTCCAAGTTGGTGAAGAATGGCTGTGTCGCCGTTGGTGAGGGCGCCAACATGCCGACGACTCCGGAAGGGGTCAAGGTCTTTCTTGAGGCCGGCATCGCCTATGGCCCGGGTAAGGCCGCCAATGCCGGCGGCGTAGCGACCAGCGCCCTCGAAATGCAGCAAAATGCTTGTCGTGATTCCTGGACTTTCGAGTACACCGAGCAGCGTCTGCAGCAAATCATGAAAGGAATTCATGAGACCTGCTACGAGATCGCTGAGGAATACGGCACCCCCGGAAACTATGTTAACGGGGCGAATATCGCCGGTTTCATCAAGGTTGCCAAGGCCATGGTCGCCCTCGGCTTGGTCTGATTTCCCCCCCATCTCGAAAATCCCCCAAGGCCCGGATTTCTCCGGGCCTTGTTTTTTTTCGAGGGGCCAGATGACGCTCTTGCCGGAATCGGCTATCGTCGACCTTGACAAGAGGGCCTTGAAGGATTAGATTTACACCGATTTTTTACGGGAGGATTTCACCATGCCGATGTACGAATATCGATGCGAAGGATGTGAGCGGGTCATTGAGGTGCGGCAAAAGTTTTCCGATGCTCCCTTGACCACCTGTGAAAACTGCGGGGCGCCACTGAAGAAGCTTATTTCCCAGACGGGCTTTTCCCTCAAAGGCGGGGGTTGGTATCAGCAGGGTTATTCGGAGGCGTCTTCCAAGGTCCCAGCCTGTTCGGGAGGCGGATCTTCCGGTTGCGCGGGCTGCCCAAAGGCAGTTAATGAATAAAAAATCCCCGGCCTTTTCCGCCGGGGATTTTTTTATGAAAGCTTAGAGGGACAAGGCAGGTGTGAGTGGCGAGAAGCGCGGCCGCCGCGGTTGGGCGAAGATGAAATCCTCGGCAGGGCGAAAGATTTCAATCCGGTTGCGGCCGCCATTCTTTGCACGATACAGAGCCTGATCGGCTTCGGCGATCAGTTGTGCCGCATCGATAGTTTCCGTTTCCCGCACCGGGCGCAGGCCGATACTCACGGTCAAGGGAAACTCACCATGGGCTCCCCTGGCATTGATGGCGGCGATTTCCCGACGGATGCGCTCTGCGACGGACGAAGCCTGACCCGCCGATGTATCGGGCATGATGATGGCGAATTCCTCGCCGCCGAAGCGGCAGAGGGTGTCGTAGCTGCGGACGCTGACGCGCAGGGTTTCGGCGACAATTTTCAGAATCCGGTCCCCTGCTTGGTGACCAATGCTGTCGTTGACTCGTTTGAAATGATCGATATCGATCATCAGTAGCGCAAGGGGTGTGTGCGAGCGGTTGTTACGCTTCAGTTCCGCAATCAGGGCATCGTCGAAATGGCGCCGGTTGCCGACGCCGGTCAGGGGGTCGGTTATCGCCATGCGCGCTAACTGCTCGTTGGTCGTGCGCAGTTTTTCGATCCGTTTTTTGCCGGAAAGAAAGCGCAGAATGCGGGCCCGCAGTTCCCTCTCAGGGATGCGCGGAGAGAGGCAGTCCGCGGCTCCGGCCTCTATGCAAAAAATCCGGTCTTCGGCCTGTTCCGCTGCGGAGAAAACCAGGATCGGAATATCCAGCCAGGAATCGTTTTTTTCAAGGCGGCCTAGCCAAGAGAGGTTTTTGCTTGAAACCTGCCGGGTGCCGTGAAAAATCATGTCGACTTCCTCCCGTTCAAGACACTTGAGGGCTTCGCGGCCGGTCGCACAGCAAAACACCTGGTTGAAACATCCGGTTCCGGTGACGAGGTGTGTGAGTCCCCGGCGACGGTCGGCGGATTTGTCCAGAATCAGGGCGGTAGCGGTCATGGCTTGTCCTCGATAAAGGATTGAGCAGGGCTTAGGGTTGCTAACTCGATTAGCAGTTATTATGCCACCAGAAAGGTGAAAAAATAAAAATGAGGAAATTTTTTTTGGTCAGTTTTGTAGGATGTCCTTAACGCACTGAACAGAAAGGGTCTTTTTATTTGTTTAGCTGGAATTGACGATGGCCGAGATTCTCCGATGACATATCTGATAATTTCATGCTGTCGGTTTTTTGACTTTTTGTAAGATTTGTCGTGCTATCCCGAGACCTCCGACACGGACTGTCGAAATGTTGACATCTTTCGCTCAGGATCGTCGACGTATACTCCATCCGCCTGGAATCAGGGCTTTTCCCCGTTTACAATCAGAGGTTCCTTTCGTATAGTTGTCGCACTATCCAAGGAGGTCAGGACGTGAACAATATCATTGATGGCAAAGCTATCGCCGAACAGATCCGTCAGACGATCGCCGCTGACGTCAGCGCGCTCAAAGCGCAAGGAACGACACCCGGACTGGCAGTGGTGCTGGTGGGAGAGGATCCGGCCAGCCGGGTCTATGTGTCGATGAAGGAGAAGGCTTGTGCCCAGGCGGGGATTTTCTCCGACGAGCATAAGCTTCCGGAATCGACCAGTGAAGCCGAGCTGTTGCAGTTGATCGACCAGCTCAACCAGGATTCGCGTATCGACGGCATTCTGGTGCAGCTGCCCCTGCCCAAGCAGATCGACGAAAGCAAGGTGCTGGAAGCGATTTCCCCCAAGAAGGATGTGGATGGGTTCCATCCCTACAACGTCGGTCGCCTGGCAACGGGCAATCCTCTCTTTCGCCCCTGCACGCCGTATGGCGTGATGAAGATGCTGGAGCATACCGGGGTGGATCTCAAGGGGAAGGAAGTCGTGGTCGTCGGTCGCTCGAATATTGTCGGGAAGCCGGTGGCGCTCATGTGCCTGGCCGAACACGCCACCGTCACGATTTGTCATTCACGAACCCGGGATCTTGCCGGGCAGGTCGCCCGGGCCGACGTGGTGATCGCCGCCGTCGGTCAGCCCGAGATGATCAAGGGCGACTGGATCAAGCCGGGCGCGGTGGTGATCGATGTCGGCGTCAACCGCGTCGGTGAGAAGAAACTGGTAGGGGATGTGGAATTCGCCGCCGCCAAGGAACGGGCCGGCGCCATCACCCCGGTACCTGGCGGGGTCGGGCCGATGACCATCACCATGCTGCTCTACAACACGGTCGAGAGCGCCAAGCGGCGTGCTTCCGGCAAATAAAACCCTAAGACGGCGCCCGAATCTCTGCAACGAATTCGGGCGCCCTTGTCTCTGCACGGGACCACGGCGATGATCATCAGCGTACAGAAGGGTAAGGATGAATTGCTGGAAATTTTGGACGGTAAGGAGCGACTCTTTATCGTCGGCTGCGGGGCCTGTGCCACGGTCTGCAAGTCCGGGGGGGAGGAAGAGGTCTTCCGCATGCAGGAATGGCTGGCGAGTCTCGGCAAGGAAACGACCGGAACCGTCATCATCGACGAAGCCTGCCATATCATGCGCGCCGGCCGCGATCTGCGTCAGCTCAAAGCGCAGGTTGAGGCGGCTGATGCCCTGCTGGTCATGGCCTGCGGCGCCGGTGTCCAGTCCATCTCCAGCAACAGCGACAAGCGGGTGCTGGGCGCGCTGAATTCCCTCTTTCTCGGCAACATCCGCCGTTTCGGCCAGTATGAGGAAAAATGTTCCCTGTGCGGGGAATGCATCCTCAACGAAACCGCCTGTATCTGTCCGGTGACCAATTGCGCCAAGGGCTTGCTCAATGGCCCCTGCGGCGGGATGGAAGAGGGCAAATGCGAGGCCGATCGCGAACTCGACTGCGCCTGGCACCTGATTTATGAACGGCTCAAGAAGCAGAACCGCAAAGGAGTGTTCGCGCGGACGGTCCCGCCCAAAAACTGGGGGAAGGTGCAAAAGCCCGGTCGCCATAAAATCCCGGGATGATCCCCGCCCCTTTCGGAAGAGCGAAAATGTCGAAACTTGCTGAACAACTGGCCGCCGGCCGTTTTGTCGTCACCGCCGAAATCGCCCCGCCCAAGGGGATCGATCTGGCTCGCGCCCTGAGCAAGGCCCGGCTGATGAAGGAGCTTGCGGCGGTGAACGTCACCGACAATCAGGGTGGAAACATGCGTCTTTCCCCCCTGGCGCTGTCCGCTCTTCTGTTGCGCGAGGGGATCGAGCCGATCCTGCAGCTGACTTGCCGGGATCGTAACCGTCTGGCCCTGCAGTCTGATCTGCTCGGCGCGGCCGCCCTGGGAATCGAAAATCTTCTGCTCCTTTCCGGCGATCACGCCTGCTTCGGCGATCACCCGCAGGCCCGGTCGGTTTTCGATCTCGACTCCATCCAACTGATGGCGGCCGTGCGGGGGCTCTGTTCGGGGCACGATATGGCGGGCAAGCCGTTGCGCGGTGTCCCGAACTTTTTTGCCGGCGCCGCGGTGACCCCAGAGGCGGAGCCCTTTGAGCTGATGTTCCAGAAATTCGCCAAGAAGGCCCAGGCCGGGACCGCGTTCTTTCAGACCCAGGCGGTTTATGATGTGGACAAACTGGCTCGTTTCATGGACGCGGCCAACCCACTGGGAAAGCCCGTGCTGCTCGGGGTATTGCTGCTTAAAAACGCGCGCATGGCCGAATTCCTCAACCGCTCCATCCCCGGGGTCCGGGTGCCGGCACGGCTGATCGAACGGCTTGATGCCGCCGCCGATCCGCTGCAGGAAGGCATTGCCATCGCCCGTGAGATGGTCGGGCACGCACGGCGGTTATGCCAGGGTGTACATCTCATGACGCTGGGGCACGAGGAGCGCATCGGCGACATTCTCGCTTGACGGTTCCGTGACCACAGGACGGCCGGAACCCGTTTCCAATCGCAGGAGGAGAGCATGGAATTTCCCGAAGAATTGAAGTACACCGAGGAGCATGTGTGGGTGCTGCTGGAGGAGGGTATCGCCACCATTGGCGTGACCGATTTTGCTCAGGATTCCCTGGGGGATGTGGTCTTCGTGGAGTTGCCCGAGGAGGGGACGCTACTGGAATGCGGCAAGCCCTTCGGTGTGGTCGAGTCGGTCAAGGCCGTTTCGGATGTCTACGCGCCCCTTTCCGGGGAAGTCATTGAAGTCAATGAAGAACTGCAGGACGCACCGGAACTGGTTAATACTTCGCCTTACGAAGATGCCTGGATGGTCAAAATCCGTCTGGCGGAAAACGCCGATCTTGATGAGTTGATGGATGCGGAGGCGTACCAGGACTTTATCGCCGAAGAAGAATAGCCGCCTTGCGATTGGCGCCCGGCCGGTTAATAAAGCGCCGGGCGCCGGTCGAGACCGTAATGGAAAAAAACCATGATGTTTAACTCGTCCTTGGGGTAGGCGGTGGGCAGCGGACCGTAGGAGGCGCCTTTGCGAACCGCGCTCATGGCCGCGTTGTCCAGCAGCGGATAGCCGCTGCTCTCCTTGAGAATCACCCCCTTTACCTCTCCCGCCCGGGTGATCGTCACCCGCAGCAGGCAGACCCCTTCCTGCCCCAGTTGCCGTGCCCGCTCGGGATAATTCCAGACCATATAGACATTCGTGCGAAAGCGCTGGAAAAAGGAGATGAGGATGTCCTTTTCCGTGTCCAGCCAAACTGTGTCACTTTCGTCGACCTCCGCTCGGTATTTACGCCGCCACTGCTCCCCGACGTTGGCGGCGGCGGTCTTGGCTGAAGCCAGCAGGGGGAGATTTTTCAGCTCTTCGACCGTACGCCGCGGGGCTTGAGGCTGGGCCGGGGCGGAGGGGGTAGGCTCGGGGGCCGCCTCCTGAGGCGCCGCTGGCCCTTCTCCCGGAGGACGCTGGGGTTGTTTCGGGGCGGGTTTGACGGCCTTCGGAGTCGGTCTAGGAGTCGTTTTTTCCAATTTCGGCGCGGGTTTGGCCGGCTTGGGTGCCGGCTTTTTCGGGGGCACCGGCGGGGGTGTAGGGGGCGGAGCTTCTGCCTTGGGTGTCATATCCTCGAAATCCCGCCCCTTGGGGGCACTTTCCTTTTTCACCTGGCGATCCGCGTCCGCCAAGCGTTTGGCCGGGGTTTCCCGGGGCGTTTCCGGGGCTTTGGGGGTCGGCAGGTCGAGTTCCCGGCTCAGGGGTTGCGGTGGACGCAGATCGACATAGACCGGCTTCTTCTCCGCCTCGGCCGGTACCCATGCCTGTTTGGGGGCTAGAAACAAAAAGAGCAGGTGTAAGAGCAGGGAAAGGAGGATGAATCCCAGCAGGAAGATGTCCGAGCGACGGTTCTGATTCATGGGTCCATAAAGAGGGCGCTGAATTCGTAATATGACGCGTTAGTATACATGAAGGCGTGGTTTTTCGGGGAGGAATCTGCGGCGGGAAGGAAGAGGATTTTACGGGAAATGAGTTGACCGGCAATCCCCTATCGGTTATAAGTGATTTCTAAATTCAAACCTTGTTTTGAAGGAGGTATTTACATGCATTTGGTGGAGCAAATCAAGGCGAAAGCGCGTGCCAGTCTGCAAACCGTGGTCTTGCCCGAAGGCTATGACGAGCGGATGGTTCAGGCCGCCGGGCGGATTGTCAAAGAGGGTTTGGCCAAGGTCGTGCTGCTGGGGAATCCCGATACCCTGAAGAAAAAAGCCG
Source organism: Desulfuromonadaceae bacterium UBA6124 (assembly GCA_002423365.1). GTDB lineage: Bacteria > Desulfobacterota > Desulfuromonadia > Desulfuromonadales > Trichloromonadaceae > Trichloromonas. The sequence continues at coordinate 23,533 of DIVU01000399.1, forward strand.
CCGAACTCGGTGCTTCCCTGGACGGGGTTGTTTTGCTCGAGCCCAAGGATTCCCCGCGCCTGGGCGCCTATGTCGACGAACTGGTGGCGCTGCGCAAGAGCAAGGGCTTGACCGCCGAGGAGGCGAAGAAGCTTTTGACCGGGGCGGACAACCTCTACTATGGGGCGATGATGGTGCGCCTCGGGGATGCCGGCGGGGCCGTTGCCGGGGCCGACAATACCACGGGAGACGTGCTCCGTGCCGCCTTCCAGGTCATCGGCACCGCGCCCGGCATGAAGACCGTCTCCTCGGTCTTTTTGATGGTGACCAAAACCCCCGAATTTGGCGAGAACGGAGTTATCTGTTTCGCCGACTGCGCCGTCAATCCCAATCCCGACGCCCAGGCGCTGGCGGAGATCGCGGTCAGCACCGCCGGCAGCTGCAAAAGCTTTCTCGGGGTCGATGCCCGGGTGGCCATGCTCTCCTTTTCGACCAAGGGGAGCGCCAACCATGGCGATGTCGACAAGGTGCTCAAGGCCCTGGAAATCGCCAAGGGCCTGGCCCCCGACCTGCAGATCGACGGCGAGCTTCAGGCCGACGCCGCCCTGCTGCCCAAAGTCGGTGCCAAGAAGGCCCCTGGCTCTACGGTGGCCGGCAAGGCCAACACCCTGATCTTCCCCGATCTGGATGCCGGCAACATCGCCTATAAGCTGGTTGAGCGGGTGGCCGGAGCCGAGGCGGTCGGTCCGATCATCCAGGGATTGGCCAAGCCGGTTAATGACCTCTCCCGTGGCTGCTCGGTTGAGGATATCATCAGTGTCGCGGCGATCACGGCGGTTCAGGCGCAAGGGTAATGGTCCTGTGAATGATGAATGATGGGCATAAAAAAGCCGGCGAGATTTTCGCCGGCTTTTTTGTCTCTCATTGAGCACCAATCACGGTCTTTTTAACAGGCCGCTCGCCCAGGAAAGTCCCACGCCGAAGCCGCAGATGACAATGTTTCGGGCACTTCCGGAGAGTTCGTCGGCGAGGAGAATCGGTAGGGTGGATGAGACGGTGTTGCCGTAATCGTAGGTGGCGTAGGGGGCTTTTCCCCTAGGGACCGGCAGCTTGTCCGCGATCGTTTCGACGATGATCTTGCTCCCCTGATGCAGCAGAAAGAGGTCGATCTGCTCAAGAGTCAGGGCGTTTTTGGCCACAACCTGGCGGATGTCGTCGGGAATGACCTTGGCGGCGAAATTGAAAACCGCCCGGCCATGCATAAAGAGGATACCGTTGTTGCAGATAAGCTTTTCATGCTCGGCACCGAGTGTGCCGAAGGTAAAGGCGCCGGAAACGAGTTTCGGGCGATCGCTGATCAGGGTTACCGCCGCCGCGTCGCCGAAGAGCAAGGTGGTGTTCTTGTCGTTGGGATCGGTGATTTTTGAATAGGGGTCAGCGGTGAAGAGCAACCCCTTTTTCATGCCATTGGCCGCCATGAACGCTTGAAATATGGAGAGGGCGTAGACAAAACCGGAACAGCCGAGGGAAATGTCGAAACAGGCGCAACGGTTGGGCAGAGCGAGCTTGCCGTGAAGGATGGCCGAAGTGTGGGGAATGTTGCGGTCGGGGTTCTGGGTGACCACGACCATGGCTTCGATGTCGTTCAGGTCGACAGCGATCTTGTCCCGGAGGTTGGCGAAGGCCTTGACGCACAGGTCCGAAGTCTCTTCATCGGGGCTTTTCAGGGAAACCTGGTGGACGCCAATCTTCTCTTCGATGAAGTGATCGTCGATGCCGAACTGGATTTTCCGGTCGTAATTGGAGATTCTTCCCTGGGGAATGTAGTAGCCGATTTCCTCGATGCCGAGCATGTAATCATTACCTCCGTGGTGCCTCAACAATGGACGGGTTAGTCCTTTGGGGGGGCAATGCGGGCTGTGACGACGAAGACCGACGGAGCTCCGTCGGTCTNNGCCGCGATGCGTCGGCCCCCATCCGGACCTATTTTCGCTGGAATTCGCTGCTGGAAAAGGAATATTTGAAGTTCATATGGTCGGTGTAGGTTTCATCGAGGATTGCCACGACATCCTCGGTGAAGACCAGTTCCTCATCGGTCGGGATGACAAAGACCTTGACCGGCGAGTCGGGGCGGGTGATCAGGGTTTCCTTTTTGCGGGTCATGGTGTTGCGGTTGATTTCCTTGTCCAGGTAAATGCCCATGAATTCCAGCCCTTCCAGGGTCATCTCGCGAATCAGCCAGGCCATTTCGCCCACCCCGGCGGTAAAGACCACGGCATCGATGCCGCCAATCGCCGCCGCGTAGGCGCCGATATACTTCTTCAGCCGATAGGATTCAATCTCCAGGGAGAGCTTGCAGCGCTCGCATCCCCCCTCGGCTCCGGAAATGACATCCCTCCGGTCGGTGAAGCGCCCGGTAATGCCGAGGACACCGGATTTCTTGTTGAGGATGGAGTCGATCTCCTTCGAAGTGTAGCCTTCCCGTTCCATGATGAAAGCGGGAATCGCGGGATCGATGTCGCCGCAGCGGGTGCCCANNAGAGGGGTCAGGCCCATCGAGGTGTCCACCGAAATGCCACCCTTGATAGCCGAGTGGGAAACGCCGTTGCCGATATGCATGGTGATGATGTTGCATTCTTTCGGGTCTTTGCCGAGCAGCACCGCCGCCCGCTTAGAAACGTAGAGATGGCTGGTGCCGTGAAAACCGTAACGGCGCACGCCATACTTTTCGTACCATTCGTAGGGGAGGGGGTAGGTATAAGCGTGAGCCGGCATGGTTTGGTGAAAGGCGGTGTCGAAAATGGCGATGTGCGGAGCCTCGGGCAAGACCGCCTGGGCGGCCTCGATACCGGCGATGTTGGGCGGATTATGCAGGGGGGCGAGGTGCTGAACTTCTTTAATGGCGTCGAGAACCGAGTCATCGATACGCACTGAACAGGTGAATTTCTCGCCCCCATGAACCACTCGATGACCGACCGCCGAGATCTGGCTCATATCTTTGACCACGCCATGGGTAGAATTGGTCAGAGTTTTGATGATGAGATGGATTGCCACCTTGTGGTCGGGGCATTCGTACTCTTCCCGATAATTATCCCGGCCGGGCACTTCATGGACAATGTAAGAGTCGCCGATGGTGACGCGCTCCACCATGCCCTTGGCGACGACCACTTTCTTGTCCCAGTCAAAAAGCTGATATTTGACCGAGGAACTGCCGCAATTCAAGGCGAGAATATCCATTAAAAATAACCTCCTCCGCGAGTTTTTTGGGCTCGATAAAAATTTTCCATTCTTACAAAATCGTGTTTTACCTGGTTTGCTCTTATCCCCGGCGAGCAACCCAGTCGCGGGCGGAATCGCGACGCTAGACGCAAGAAAAGAATGGGAAAATGTTTTAGAAGAGTAAAGGATGCAAGGGGGAATTGCAAGAATTTTATGTGGCTTTTCAAGCCCTCTTAGATCTGGACAGAGCAGTCCTCGTAGTGTATGGTCTTAGCGACGTAAAACAGTGTATTTGATAAGGAGAGGAGGTGAAAGCATGGCTCACACCATTACCGACGAATGCATCAATTGCGGCGCCTGTGAACCGGCTTGTCCGGTGGACGCCATCAGCGAGCAGGGGGATGTACGGGTAATCGACGCTGCTCTCTGTACCGACTGCGGCGCTTGCCTGGATACCTGTCCGGTCGATGCGATCAACGCCCCTTGAGGGGAGCCGGGATGCCGGCGAAGATATGAAAAAGCCGCGTTCTTACAAACGCGGCTTTTTTTATTCGGGGCGTGCTACCGACCCTCGCCGACTTTGGAATCCGCCACCTCCACCGTGAAATGGGTGACATTATCCGGCAGGTCGCGGAAGACGATCATGTAGGGAATAGGGGTGTCCGGCGCGATATTGACGTTAGCCAGGGCACTGCCGAAGGGGTTGCTCAGAATCTCCTGAATCGCGGCGAAGGGCGCGCTTTTGAGGGTTTCCAAGTCCATGGGGTTGCCGCAGAAAACTGTCTGTCGCAGGAGGACATCCCCCTTGGCGTCGTGGAGCATGCCAGTCACCGAAATGGCCGAGCGGGGTTCCGGATAGCCGTTGACCGCTTCCCCCTGAATGACGAAGAGCTGGCCGGCATGCTGGTTCATGACAAAAAAGCTGTTCGGCAGGGGTAGGCGGATGTGAACCGCGGGTTCCGCCGGCGTCGTCGTCCCGGTAAGGGTTCTGAGCTGACTCAGGATCTGCGGAAGGCTGTCGACACCACCACGCCAGATGAGGTATCCGGCGGAAGCCGCGAGAAGAAGCAGGAGCAGGACGAAGATCCGCAGGACCGTGGCCATCGGCCCGCGTTTGGACTCGGCCGTCTTGGGGCGTGGTTCGCTGAGCGGTTCGGGAGGCTCGTCACCGTGCGGCGCCGGCACCCGATCCGTCACCGACCGCGCGGCCACGACCGGAATGGGCATCTCTTCTGCGGAACGGTCTATGGCCACGGAACCTTCCATGTCGGAAAATTCGAAGCCCTTGTCCTCCCCTTCGGGAAAGAGGGAATCAGCTTGCGGCGTTTCGGCGAAGAACGAGTCGGCAACGTTTGGAGGCGATTCCGGTGCGAAGAGATCCTCTTCCTGAAAGGCGAAGGCTTCGCCGGGCTCCGCTTTTTCGTGGGAGAAGGAGAACGCTTCGACCCCTTCCTCCTGGAAGGAGAACTCGGCGATAGCCTCGTTTTCCTTGGTTTCCTCCGAGAAGGGATTGTCCTCCGGAGCTTCGTTCTCCCCGAGCAGGGATCCGTCGTTTACGGACTCGGTCGCAAAGGGGTCGATCTCATCGTCGGGCGCTTCCTCGAAAACGAATTCTTCTTCCTCGGCCACCTCTTCAAACTGGAATTCGTCCACATCCGCCACGGGCGCGGCGCTTGTCTCCTGAGTGGCTTCTTCGTCGAAAGGGGTCGTTTCGCCGAAAAGATCCTCGGAAACCAACGGTTCCGGAGTAAATGACGGGGAAGAACGGTCGAGCGAGATCGGTGCCAGTTCCTCATCGTCCAGCCCGAGATCGGCGGCGTCGAGTTTTGTGGTGTCGGTTTCGAGAATCCCCATCGACGTTGGGCTGGATCCTTCAGCTTCGGTCGGGCTGGGCTCCGAAATATCCGCCCCGACATCGGCAAAGCTCGATTCCAGGGCCTCGTCCCAACTCGTTTTGCTTTGACCCGCCGGAGTCTTTTCGGGTTGGGAATCCTCCAGCATCTCATTGAAGCTGTCGGCCCAGGGATCCTCGGGCTGGTCGTGCGCGCTCGACGGACGAACCTCCTCTTCCACGACGGGTTCCGGAGGGAAAAGTGCGAAGACGTGCCGGCACTTGGCGCAACGGACCTTGATCCCCTCCGGTTTGAGTTTGTCCTCGCCGAGTTTGAAGCGGGTACTGCATTCAGGGCATTGAATGATCATGCGCGGCTCGTCCTTTCGCTCCCGGTCAGCGACCCTGAACCAGGTGAATTTCGGGCAGGTTGCGGTATCTTTCCGCATAGTCGAGGCCGTACCCGACGATGAAGCCGTCATCCAGAGAAAATCCGACATAGTCCGAACGGATGGAAACCTCCCGGCGCGCGGTTTTGTCGATCAGGGTGCAGATTTTCAGCGAGCGCGGGCCCCGGCGCAGCAGTAGATTGTAGAGGGATTCGAGGGTTTGGCCGCTGTCGACGATATCCTCGACGATGATCACGTCCCGGTCCTTGATCGGCAGTTCCAGGTCCTTGCGGATCTCCACGATGCCCGACGATTGGGTGTCGGAACCGTAACTGGCGATGCGCACAAAGTCGACGATGAGCGGTGAGCGGATCGTCCGCACCAGGTCGGCCACGAAGAGAAAGGAGCCCTTGAGAACCCCGACCAGCAGGATCTCTGAATCAGGATAGTCGTTGCTGATTTCGTCGCCGAGTCTTTTGACCTGGCGGGCGATCTCTTCCTGGGAATAAAGCAGCTTCAGGTCAAGTTCGGACATGCGGATTCCATGGGTCGGTGGTTGGGGTCAAGTGGAAAATTTCCCTGATTCTATACAAGTTTAAGCGGAGGTGTCAATTTATTCAGTAACCTACAAAGCACTGGCCAGGACTTTCGGGCCTGTGTTATAGTTCCCGGGGTTAATGATGAAAGAAATCAGCGTCCATGGAACAGGAAAGGATAAAGTCATGCATCGAATTTCACTGCTGCTTGTGATGGGACTGATGCTGTTCTGCGGCACTGCCGCCTATGCCGGTGAGGCGAAAATTCTGGTGGAAAAGGGGGATTTCGATTTCGGCGAGATTTTCGAAGGGCAGAAGGTGGAACATATCTTCCGCTTTCAAAATGCCGGCGACGAGCCGCTGATCATCGATCGTGTCCGGAGTTCCTGCGGCTGCACGGTGGCGTTGCTGTCGGCCAAGATCGTCGCTCCTGGGGATGTCGCCGAGCTTAAGACGACCTTCGATTCCAACCGTTTCGGCGGGGCGGTGGTCAAAACCATCTATCTGTACAGCAACGATCCGTTGCAGCAGGTGACCGAACTGCATCTGCGCGGTACCGTCAAACGCGAAATCGTCCTGACGCCCGCTCGTCTCGACCTCTCCAGCCTGGCCGCGGGGAGCACCCGGCAGGTCGATGTGCGCCTGGTCAACCAGAGCCCCAGGACCATTGCTCTTTCTTCTCTGCAAACGACCACCCCCGAAGTCAGTGCCGAGCTCTCCGCCGATACGCTGGAGCCCGGGCAGGAGGCTCTCCTCAAGGTCAGCGTCAAGCCCAAGGAAGCAGGGGCACGGCTTTCCGGCTACGTCCTGCTCAAAACCAACAGCGACTACCTGCCTGAGCTGCGCCTGCCGGTCTATGGCATGGTGACCCCCGCCAAAGGCAAATAATCCCCCCGTTTTTCACCCCTTCCGCCGGCCCTGGGAACGCTCCCGGGNNCTCGTAGCCTTTCAGTTCGGCATAGTCGGGCAGGCGCAGGTTGCGCACCGTGCGTTCCAGGCTCTCCCCCCGCTCAATGTGCTTGAGCACCTCCGAAACCAGGGCCCGGAAGTAGGTCTTGAAGGCGACGATCACCCGATTGTCGCTCGGCGGTCCGAATCCCGGAATGATTTTTTTCGCCCCCAGCCGTTCAATGAATTCCATGGCTAGCAGCCAATCCTCCATGTAGCCGTCGCCCAGATAGCCGACACTCTCACCATAGACCAGATCGCTGGTGAAGAGGATTTCCGCTTCGGGGAAAAAGACCAGGGTGTCACCCTCGCTGTGCGCTCGTCCCATATTGGTCAGGATGATCGTGGTTTCACCCAACTTGAGGGTCAGGCCTTCGGTGAAGAAAAAGGCCGGACGCTCAGGCTTGCGCTTCTCCTCATCCATCGTCTTCCAGGTCGGCCAGCTGATGAGCAGGTCGACGCCGTCGGGAAACTCGTAATCGATGTGATGATAGCCCCGGTGATGGTGGGCCAGAACGAAGTGCCGCAGCGGCTTGTCGGTAACGGTCGCGATGGCCGTGACCAGATGGTTCACCGCCTCTTTCGACATGTGCGCCCCCCCCGCTACCACATACTCGGGGCCGACGACGAAAAAGGCATTCGAACTCGCCTGCCCGCCGGGCAGGGTCAGGGCCGCGTAGATGTTCTCCGCCAGTTGCTCCACCGCGTAGCTGGGTTGGTCACCGGCGGGGGTCCGCTTCGCCTCATCCTTCCCCCGCGTCATGGTCATGATCGCCTCCCCCGAAGGAGGAACGGGCGGCGACACGGTCGGAGCCGGGGCTGCGGTCGGCACGGGATCCGGTCGGGGGAGCGGAGCAGCCAGTGGCTCCGGAAGGGGCGGGGCGGTTGGAAGTTCGGGGGGTGCGGTGAAGTCCACCGCCACCGCTTCGCCCTGATCCGTCGCGGCGAGCATTTCCTCCGTCACGGGCGCGACCGGAGGCGTTTCGATCTCGGCCGCCTCCTCCAGGATTTCCTGCACCGAGAATTCCGCTGGAGGAGCCGCGACGACCTCCGGCTTCGGCTCCTCCCTTTTCTCAATGGGGTGCGTTGACTCCGGAAGTGGGGTCGCGGGGGGAGAGGGCGACGGCGCGGACGCCGACTGCTCCAGGATCGGCTCGACAGTCGCCGATTGGGCCAGGGTGGCGAAACTTTTCTGGAGCTTTCTCAGCATCCAGGGATAGAGTCCCTGGCGGGCGACAAAGTGCTCGGCCGGATTCCCCGCCCCCGGCCGAGGATGATCCAGCCGGAAAAACTCACCGGGAAGTTGCTTCGCCAGATAACCGCCGCTGAAGGCCGCCACATCGACCAGGCGATAGCGGCTCACCCATTCGTGCAACTCCTTTTCATCCTTGAAAAATTGCACGGCAACCTCTTCCCCCATCTCCTTTTCGAGCAGGCTGGCGAAATCCTGGGCCGCCCCTTCCGAAGAGAGCAGCGATTGCGCCTGCGGAACCACGCCCAAGGTCACCTTGGCCAGCACCGGTGAAGCCAGGGGAAGCAGCAGCAAAACAAAGAACAGAATCCTGAAAAGCGTCATGGGCTGATCCTGGAGAAAGGGACTAAAAGAATCGGAGCGAGAGTATAGCAACA
>DIVU01000073.1 GCA_002423365.1 Desulfuromonadaceae bacterium UBA6124
TACCGAACCGGGAATACCGTCTGGCCCTGCTCGACATCCTCGTCGAGGACGGCGCCGAACTCATCGAAGCTTCGGGACTGGGCGGCCTGTTGGCGGAGCTGCGCCGCCGCCTGTGCCGGCCCGAGGAAGAGTCCACCGCCGGCCGCCTGACCCGGGGCATCCTCGACCGGCTCGGCGCCAAAAATCCCCTCAAGGTCAAGGCCGAGGAGTTCAACCGCGCCGCCGAGGGCTATTACCGTGACGATCTGCGTCGGCATCATCTCCGCGAAGCCCTGGCCTTCCTGCACGAGGATCTGGAATGCTCGGAGAATAAAAATCTCCGGCTCGACGGCTCCCCGGGATGTCTGCCCGAAGACCCTTACCGCTTCTTCGCCGATGCCCGCCGGGAAGTGGCGACCGGCACGGAAACACCGGAAACGGTGGCGCGACTGCTCAACCTGATGCTTCTGAACTTTTCCCGCCAGGCGTCCATGGGCGCCGAGCCCCCCCTGGAGAACCATGCCGAACATGCATCAATACATCGAGCGGGATAGCGGGCTGGTCCATACCGAGCCGCTCTTCGCCGACCGCCTCGTGCGCCTGCTCTACCACCCGGTGCGGGAAAACGCCCCCCTGCTCTTTCGCGCCCTGACCGGCGCCCGCGCATCCAGCTTCCTGGCCCGGCTCAACTACGACCTCCCCCTGGGGACGAGGATGCTGGGAAGCCGCCGCTTTCTCGGCGAGGCCGGCATCGATTTTTCCGAATGCCTGGATTCCCCCAACCGTTACGACACCCCGCGCAAGATCTTTGAACGACAGATCCGCTACTGGGATCGTCGCCCCCTGCCCAGGGATGAGGCTGCCATCGTCTGCCCCGCCGACGCCCGGGTGCTGGTCGGTTCCTTCGATGCCACTTCGGCCCTCTTCATCAAGGAGAAGTTTTTCTCTTATGAGGAGCTGCTCGGACCGGACCAGCCGGCCTGGCGCGAAGCCTTCGCCGGGGGGGATTTCGCCGTTTTTCGCCTGACCCCGGACAAATACCATTACAACCATGTCCCGGTTTCCGGCGAAGTGGTCGATTTTTACGAAATCGACGGCGCCTACAACGCCTGCAATCCGAGCGCGGTCATCGCCCTGGCCACCCCCTACTCGAAGAACAAGCGGGTCGTCACCATCATCGACACCAACGTCCCCGGCGGCAGCGGGGTCGGGCTGGTGGCCATGATCGAAGTGGTCGCCCTGATGATCGGCGAGGTCGTGCAGTGTTACAGCGAACGGGCCTACGACGACCCGACGCTTATGCGTCCCGGCCTCTTCCTGCGCCGGGGGCAGCCGAAAAGCCTGTACCGCCCCGGCAGCAGCACCGACGTGCTGATCTTTCAGCCGGGGCGTGTCTTGTTCGACAAAACCATCCTCGCCAACCTCCATCGCCGCGACGTGCACAGCCGCTTTTCCCTGGACCTGACCTCCCCGCTAGTGGAAACCGACGTTCGGGTGCGCTCGCTGCTGGCGCTGCCGCGCAAACTTACCCCATCGGGAGAAAAACCATGAGCAACGCGCTCTTTCTGTCGACCTTGCTGCTGGCCTGCCTCGCCCTGCTCGCCTGGGGTTTCCGGGTACTGCCCGGGGAGCGCTGGCAAATGCTCGCGACCCTGCCCCTGAGGCGCCTGGATGACGGGTACTGGCTGGGGATCAACCTGACCTGGTACGGACTGCTCACCGCCAACGCCTACCTGGCGGCGGTGGTCATGCTGGTGCTGCTGCTGGGGACGGTCGGCGTCCCCCTGGCGAGCATTCTTACGGCGGCCGCCGTGCTGCTGCTGGTCTGCGTCCCCGCTTCGCGTCTGGTGGCCCGCTTGGTGGAAGGAAAAGCGCACACCTTCACCGTCGGCGGCGCGGTCTTCGTCGGCCTGCTCATCGCCCCCTGGGTGCTCGCGGGCGTGAACCACCTGCCCTGGCTCACGCCCCTGCCGGTTCTCCCGGCGCTGGCCGCCGTCGCCATCGCCTATGCCTTCGGTGAAGGACTGGGGCGCCTAGCCTGTATCAGCTTCGGCTGCTGCTACGGCAAACCCCTGGCGCAATGCGGCGGCCGCGCGCAAAAATTCTTTCACCGCCGGCACTTCGTCTTTTTCGGCGCGACCAAGAAGATCGCCTACGCCGACGGCCTGGAGGGGGTCGGCGTGGTTCCGGTCCAGGGCTTGACCGCCGTCCTTTATTGCCTCGTCGGCGTCGCCGGGACCGGCCTCTTCCTCGTCGGCGAATTCAGCGCCGCCTTTGTCCTGACGACCTTCGTCACCCAGGCCTGGCGGGTCTATTCGGAAACGCTGCGCGCCGACTACCGGGGGGAATGGCGGATCTCCGCCTATCAGCTCATGGCGCTGGCGGCCCTGCCCTACGCCCTGGCCATCACCCTGTTCCATCGCACCGCCGCTTACGGCCTTTCCCCTGAACTGCACCGGGGTCTCGCCCTCTTCGGACAGCCCTTCCTGCTGCTCTTCCTGCAAGGGCTGTGGCTCGTTCTCTTCATCCATACCGGGCGCAGTTCCGTGACCGGCGCGACCCTCCGTTTTCATGTCCACCAAGACCGCATCTGAACCGCGCCGACGATCCCCCTGGGGCAAACCGGCCGCCCTGGTGCGGGCCCTGGCGGGGCAAGGGATCGACCCCGGGCGGCTGGCCCTCGCCCTGGCCCTCGGCGCCACCTTCGGGACGGCTCCCTGCGTCTGGGGATCGACCCTGGCCTGCGCCCTCTGCGCCGCCCTGCTCGGTCTCAACCAGGGGGCGATCCAGCTCGCCAACTACCTGGCCCTGCCCGTGCAACTGCTGCTCTTCATCCCCTTCGTCCAACTCGGCCAGGCACTCTTCGACCCCTCGGCGCGGGCGCTCGACATCGAGACCCTGCAAACCGCCTTCCGCCAGGAGGCCTTCGCCGCCGCGCACAGCCTCGGCCTCGCCAATCTCCAGGCCCTCGCCGCCTGGGCGCTTCTCGCCCCGTTTCTGGTCGTGCTGCTGCGACGGATTTTCCTGGTCTTTCTCCACCGCTCGGGTCTCTTCCGATAGGATTTTCTTCATGACTCACGAACATTTATCCGCCCTGATCGAAAACCGCCGTCTCGATTCGTATTTTCAACCCATTGTCGACCTGCGCAGTGACCGGATCATCGGCTACGAAGCCCTGGTTCGCGGTCCCGTCGGCAGCCCCCTGCATCAGCCCGGCGCGCTTTTCGACGTCGCCGGACGCTGCGGCAAGCTCATGGAACTGGAACTTCTGGCCCGGGAAATCCATATCCAGAACTTCGCCCGCCTCAATCTGCCCGCCAAGCTCTTTCTCAACATCTGCCCAATCTCCCTGATGGAGCGTAAATACCCTCGGGGCTATACCCGGCGCTTTCTCGAACGCCATGGTCTGAGCCCGGAACAGGTCGTCATCGAACTGACGGAGCACAGCCCCATCGACGACTACGACCTCTTTCGCGAAGCCCTTTCTCACTACCGGCAGATGGGCTTCAGCATCGCTATCGACGATCTCGGGGCGGGCTATTCCGGATTGCGCCTCTGGTCGGAGTTGCGCCCCGAATATGTCAAACTGGACCGGCACTTCATCCAGGGAATCAACGGCGATTACAGCAAGCAGCAGTTCGTTCACTCCTTGCTTGAAATCGCCCTCGGCCAGGGATGCCAGACCATCGCCGAAGGGATCGAAACCCCCGAGGAGTATCAAACCATCCGAAAAATCGGAATACAGTTGGGCCAGGGATTCCTCTTGGGTCGCCCGCGACCGGTTCCCGCGCCGGCGCCGGAGTTCAGCCCGAGCCAACTCGTGAAAAAGCCCCAGGAACTTCAGCGCCCGCGCCGGCCGGAACTCACCATCGGCAAGCTGGTGCAACAGATCCCCGTCGTCGCCCCAACGACCCTCTTCCGCCACACGGGGGAACTCTTCGACCGCCATCCCGAATTGCGTTCACTCCCGGTCATCGACGGCAACCGGGTCGCCGGTCTGGTCATCCGTGAGGATTTTCTTAATGTGGCCGCCTCGCGCTACGGCTGGGATCTTTTCGGCAAGGATCCCATCGCCAATTTCATGGAGTCCGTACCGATCGAGATTGACGTTCATACCCCCCTGGAAAAGGTCAGCGCTTTTCTCGACGAGCAGGCCCATCTCTATCGGGGACAAGACATCCTGCTTACGGAAAACGGTGGTTATGCCGGTGTCGTTTCCATCCTCACCCTGTTGCGGAAGCTGACGGAATTACAGATACGGCGCGCTCAACACGCCAACCCCCTGACGCAACTGCCGGGGAACGTCCCGATCCACGAAGAGATCGAACTCCTTCTGAACAACGGGGCGCCCTTTACCGCCTGTTACTGCGATCTCGACCATTTCAAGGCCTACAACGATACTTACGGCTATGCCGCCGGCGACACCGTGATCAAGCTGCTCGCCGGCATCCTGTCCGACCACGCCGATGCGCAAAGCGATTTCGTCGGCCATATCGGCGGCGACGATTTCATCGTCCTCTTTCAAAGCGCCAACTGGCGGGATCGCTGCGAAGCCATCCTCAAAGACTTCGCCCAGGCGATCCCGGCGCACTACACCCGGCAACACCGGCACGAGGGCGGGATCTGGGGCAACAACCGCGCCGGCGAACGCGTCTTCCTGCCGCTCATGACCCTCTCCATCGGCGCGGTCCGCTGGCGCGGCGATATCCCCATGACCTGCCACGACGTCGCCCGCATGGCCAGCGAGGCCAAAGCCATGGCCAAAAAAGAAATCGGCAACGCCCTCTTTGTGGAGCGCCGTGAACAGTTGAGCCGGGGATTCGCGGAAGAGACGGAACGGGAATGTCGGGTCGCCTGAGCGGCGGGAGCGGCGAGGAAGGGAGGGGAAGGAGGAAGAAAGCGAACGGTCGGCGGCGGCACCCTATTCCCCGCCGCTCGCCGTTTCAGCCACGGCGGCGAGTTCGGCGCGAATCTCCCGGAAGGTTTCCAGCGACCCGGCCGCCAGCACCCAGAGGCACAGTAGGATAAAGAGAATCAGGCGAAATTTACGGATCAGTGCCTCAAGCATCGACATGGCCTCATCTCCTGTGACGATTAACTAAGGGTCGCGCCGTCAGCCTGATTACCAGTGCATTGCTCAAATCATTTCGGGAATTGGCGTTGAATACGAAATAAGCAGCTTTTCGGAATCCCCACCTTGCTCTAGGGTGACTTGGACGAGGTGCTCATTCTCCCCGCGCTTATCCTCCGCCGTAATCCTGAAACGACTCAGCAAGCGGAATAAATGCCGCGCCTGGGCCGACAGTTGCTCGGCCGAAGCCGCGCACTCCTCGGCGCTGGCGGCTTTTTTCTGAGTGACCTCATCGAGTTGGGCAAGGCCTTGGCTGACTTCGCCATAACCCCTGGCCTGCTGCCGGCTTCCTTCCGAAATCTCGGCGACCAAGGCGGCGCCGCAGGTGATTTCTGCCATGATCTGCTCCAGGGCAGCGGCGGTCTGACGAGCGAGAACAGCCCCCGAGTCGGCTTTCGCCACGGCTCCTTCGATCAACTCCGAGGTTTCCTTGGCCGCCTGGGCGCTACGACCGGCAAGGGAACGCACCTCCTCGGCGACCACCGCGAAGCCCTTGCCGTGCTGTCCGGCGCGAGCGGCTTCGACAGCGGCGTTCAACGCCAGAAGATTGGTCTGAAAGGCGATTTCGTCGATGGTCTTGATAATTTTGGCGATATCCGAGCTCGACGCCTTGATGCCGTTCATCGCCGCGACCATGGTTGCCATCTCGCGAGTACCCCTTTGCCCTGACTCCAATGCCCGCGCCGTTGCCTGTCGCGCGGCATCGGCTTTTTCGGCGTTGAGCCGGGTCTGGTGAGCCATTTCCGTCATGGAACTGGTGATTTCCTCCAAAGCGCTGGCCTGCACGCTCGCGCCTTCGGAAAGTTCCTGGCTGGCAGCGGCGATCTGCGCGGCGCCCGTGGAAATATTTCCGCCGGCTAGACGGACCTCGCCCATCAGCCCCCGCAGGATTTCATTGGTTTCTCCCTGAGGCTGCCGGATCAACCCTCGCGCCTCGAAGGTGAAATCCCCCGCGGCCAGACGCTCGAATGCGGTGACGACTTCGTCCCGTAGGTTGTCGGCGAAGCTGTCAAGAATCCGGGCCATTTCGCCGATTTCGTCACGGCGTGACATATTCAGACGGTTATCGAGATTTCCCTGATCGAGATCCCGGATCATCGCCACGGTCCTTCCCAGCGGTACGGTTATAGAGCGGGTAATCCGCCACCCGGCAAGGATGCAGATGACGATCATCACCGAGGTAAGGAGCAGACTGAGTCGGGTCATCCCAGATAGCTTCGCTTCGACCCGTTGCCGCGTTTCATCAACCGCAAGCGCCGCCTGCCGGCCCGCCTCCATCTTAGCCCGACCAGTTTCTTCAAGTTGCGCTTCAAAGCCCAGCAGCAATTCAGTGGCTTCATCCAACAGCGCATTGACCGGGTCAGTGAGCTGTTGCGAAATCCTCTCCTGAGCACGCAGCGCGGCTTCTTCCAATGTCAGCACGCTGTCGATGTCGACCGCCATCGACTTGATGGCGGCCGGGAATTCGTCCCGGTAGAGCAAACGCACCCCCTCCCAGTCATTGGCGAATACCAGCCGATTCAATTTGAAGGAGGCCTCCCAGAGCCCGGCATTGGTTGCGGACGCCTTCTCCAGGGCGGTTCCAAGGGCAGGAAACACGGCAGCGTAACGAGCATACAGCGGCCCGTTTTTAAACTCTTCCAGCGGTGTATCCTGCAACTCTTCGAACAACAGTTCGCTGATGGAACTGCGGACAAAGATCATATTGGCGACATTGAGGGTCCAATAGAGTTGGGTCCGCTTCAAGTCGTTAAGCGCCTGGGCCAGGCCCGGATGTTGCGGTGTCCAGTCTTGTTGAATGGACTGATCGAGTTCGAGCAGCCGCCGGCGAATCTCCTCCAGGCGCCCGAGAGCCGTTTCGGATTCGGGCAGCAGCGCCCGTAACACCTCTCCGTCGGAACCGCTTAGCAACCGCCCCAGGGACTCGGGGTGTTCCTCGGTGAAAAGAGCGACCTGCGGGCGGTTCTGCAGCAAGGCATTGCGCACATCCCCGGCGGCCGCGATCAGGTCGCCGCGCACGGCGCGCAGCGCGGCCGAAACCTGGTCGTGGCGCGCCCGCCCCTGCTCCACCGCAGCCGCCTGCTCCAGGGCCTCGGAGACGTCACGGTTGGCTCGTTTCACATCTTCGGTGGTCAAAATCGTCATCAAACACATGACCACCACCAGACCGACCACCAGGGCAAACCCGCCGAAAAGCCGCTTACCAATTTTCACATTTTCCATATCTAACCCCTTTGCCGGCGAGCCCCCCCTTCGAAAATGAAAAAACCCACCTCCGTTAAAGAAATGGGCGTGGCTGCCAAACATGGGATATATCCCTCATTGGTAACCCGGCCATCCGCGAATAACGGACCCGTGGCTTTGCGTCACCCGGTTGCCCGGGGTTTGCCTTTTCGAGGAAGCTCTTGCTGAAATTCACACGCCGGATAATCGGCTCCGGCTTGCCTAATTGTTTAACGATACGCTATTACGCTTTTGTTAGAAGACGGCAAGGGGGTTATTAGCCCTTTGTTCGGCTTACGAATTAGGTGGCGAAGGCTAGCAGGCCAGGCTGGTCGTCGCCAGATTTTCATGATAGGCGCGAAAGGCTTCCGCTTCGTCTTTACCCATGTACCGGGCCAGGGTGCGCCGGTCAGTGTGCATAAGATCGACCAGCAGCAAACCGTCGAGCACGTCGCCGAACTCTGGATCGAGATTGAAGGCCAGCAGTTTCCCCCCCAAGTTGAGGTAATGGCGCAGCAAGACCGGAATCCCCTTCTGGTCGATTTCGATATCGGCGATCAGCGCGGAAAGCTCCTCGATGTCCCGCATCACCGCTCGCGCCGTCTCGGGCGCGCACCCCTTGATGCGCACCCTCTTGACCCGCATCGGAATCCGCGGCTTGACCATGCGCGCCAGTTCGGGCAGCGAGAGACTTTCCTGGAGGGTTTCGACAATCAGCCGTCGGGAAAGGTCGGTGTAGTCGCGGGAGATACTCACCGGGCCGAAAAGCATCCGGTAGCGAGGATTCTCACTCACGTAACGGCCGATCCCTTTCCATAACAGCAGTAAGGGCGTGTAACCGCGCTGATACTCCTCGCGCACGAAGGAGCGCCCCATTTCCAGGGCGGGGCCGAGCCCTTCCAGCATCCGCGACCGGAAATGAAAAAGGGTCTGGGTGTAAAGCCCCTTCTTGCCCAACTCCCGCAGGATTTCATCGGTCTTGCCCAGACGGTAGGCGCCGACGATTTCCAAGGAATCGCGGTTCCAAATGAAAAGATGGGTGTAGTGCTCGTCGAAAAGGTCGAGATCGAAACGGCGACCGGTTCCCTCGCCGGCGGCGCGGAAGGTCAGCTCGCGCAGACGGCCGATTTCCAGCAGGGTGTAGGGAATCTGCGTGGCCCGAGCCTGAAAGACCTGCATCCCACCGCTCTCCGTCAGCAATTGGGATCGGGGCAGGCGACCGATCTCCTCGCTGAGAATCGCTACGGACTGGGGAGGGATCACCGGCTCCTGTTCGGCCTTGCCCGGCGGGATTTCATCGCCGCTCTCCACGCATGGCCCTTCCCCCGTTCCGGCGCAGCCGAGCAGATAGGTCTTGAGCCGCAGATAGTCCATCACCTCGCGGTCATCGTCCAGGCCGGAGAGCTTCTTCCAGGGGATGGCATGGGCGATGCGCAGCGGGAAACGGCGGCCGCTCTTGTTAAGGAATTCCCGGGGGATGAGCGCGGTGCGCAGGCGGGGATGAAGCAGACCGGCCAGTTGAAACAGCAGGCCGTTCTGTCCGGGAAAGAAGACCGGCAAAACCGACGCGGCGCACGCACGAAGCAGACGAGCCAGCCGGGGTGACCACGGTGGATCGGAGATTTCGCGGCGGCGCGGCTGAAGGTGGGCGACCGCTCCGGCGGGGAAAATCAGCAGCGCGCCGCCGCCACGCACCCAACGGACGGCCTCGCGCAATGGCGTCCGGTTGGCGGCAGCGGCGGAGCGGCCGGCGAAGGGATCGACGGGGATGACCACATAGCGCAATTCCGGAATCCGGCACAGCAGGGAGTTGGCCAACACCCGGACATCCGGCCGCGCCCGTTGCAGCAGATCGAGCAGGATCAGCCCTTCGACCCCGCCGAAAGGATGGTTGGCGATAACGACAAGGGGTCCTGTGACTGGAATCCGCCCGAATTCCTCGTCGGCCAAGTCGTGACTTATGGCCATGCAATCAAGAACCCGCGCGGGGAGATCACGCTCGTCACAACGCGCGACGAGGTCATCGTAGATCGCGGCGCAACGCCGCAGACCGAAGAGCCTTTCGAGCAGCGGGGCAAAAGGGGCGTGGATCTTGAAGATGTCGCGGGGTTCCTGACGTTCCGGTTTCATGCGGTAGGCCTCCAGGCAAAGGATGGCGTTGCGGATGAAAGCAGTCTGTCGGGGAATGCTTAGAAAAAGATGAAAGGGATGTTAATAATTTGTGCGTTTCGGTGAGAACTCGTCGTGTCTCATACCCGGCCCCAATGAATTTCTAACTGGAACCTAAAGGAACTCTGACCGGAGAGGGGAATCATCACCTTTAGAAAAGGGTCGCTCCTCCTATCCAGTTCTTCCCACCCCATAGTTTTCCCGTTGCAATGGCCGCTCGTACGAGCGGCCGCTTTTTTATCAGGGGAAAAAACGAAGGAATGGCGCCGTGAGCGGGCCAAGGGGGACAAAAAGTGTAAGGTAAGGCTCAGGGAAGGATGAAGTGAAAGGGCGAAATCTCAGGAATTCAGATCCTGCCGTCTCCGCAGGTTTTCCCGCAGTTCTCGGGAGATGAAGATGGAAATGAAGTTGCGGATGGTCGCGCCGGGAGCCAACTCGGAGTAAATCTTGTCATACAACTCAGGAAGTTTTTCACGAACTTCGGGAAATTCCTCGCAGAGATTCTTCAGCGCCCGCTGGTGCTGGATTTTTTCGGCGGGGTCTTGAACATGAACTTCCATTTTCTTGGTGCCTCCTCGCTATTCCGAAGCAACGCTTCCGGGAAAATCGCCGGGGGGTTTTTATATTTTCCGGCAGCAACCTAACTAGCCGACGGCGATCACCCAAGCCAAAAGAACCATGAACAGGACAAAGCGCAAATGACATATCAGCATCTCCAGGGTCGACACGAACCACTTCCCGTTTCTCGCGCGGACGAGCCGTAAGCGGGGCTATATCGATTAGGAGATAGTTGTGTCGGAAACGCATCCGGATTTCGTTAGGAACGTGTTAAATCTTCTCATTTTTTGTCACGGCAACCTCTTTTGCATCCCCAACCAAACTCCGCCTCTCCAAAAACCGAAGGGCCTAGCCGTTTCCGGCTAAGCCCTTGTTATTACTGGCGGAGGGGGTGGGATTCGAACCCACGGTAGCTTGCGCTACAACAGATTTCGAGTCTGTCACCTTCGACCTCTCGGACACCCCTCCGCAAGAGGTGATTTTCGAAGCAGGGCGCATACTACTTCATTTGTCCGCCCCTTGCCAAGAATTTTATTCATCCTCACCGGTCGCCGCGCGCAACGCTTTTTTTCGCGCGCGAAGGGCCTGGAAGAAGCTGCTGATTTGGGCGCTGCATTCTTCCCGCAGCACCCCTTCGGTGACCTCAACCCGGTGGTTGAAGCGCTCGTCCCGGGAGAAGTCGTAGATCGAACCGACGGCGCCGACCCGGGGGTCGCGGCAGCCGTAGACCAGCCGGGGGATGCGCGCCAGGATGATCGCTCCCATGCACATGACGCAGGGTTCCAGGGTGACGTAGAGGGTGGAATCGAGCAGCCGCCAGTGACCGACCTGTTCCGCTCCTTGGCGGATGGCGAGCATTTCCGCGTGGGTGGTCGGATCGTTGCTGGTTTCTCGCAGATTGTGGCCGCGCCCGATGATCACCCCATCCCGAACCAGCAGCGCGCCGACCGGCACCTCGCCCAACGCGGCGGCCGCCTCGGCCTCGGACATGGCCTGGCGCATGAAGAACTCGTCGCGGGCGGGATCGATCGACATGACATTTCCCATGACAATAGGGCTGAAAAGACAAGAAAGGCCTGACTGGAAACCAGCCAAGCCCTTGATTTTAGTGGCGCACCGCGAGAGATTCGAACTCCCGGCCTTCTGATCCGTAGTCAGACGCTCTATCCAGCTGAGCTAGCGGTGCGTGTTGCGAGGGGTGTTTATCGCGCAAATTGTCGCGATTGTCAACTTTTTTTTGACCAAGGCGATTCATGAATCGCCCCTACAAATTAACTTAAATGGCGGAGAGGGAGGGATTCGAACCCTCGGTACGGGTTTACCCCGTACACTCGCTTAGCAGGCGAGCGCCTTCAGCCGACTCGGCCACCTCTCCGTATGCAACTATTCAATTTTCGCTGAAGCGTCTTACGCCGCTTCGAATCCTACCGATATTCTGCTTATTTAACTGGCGGAGGAGGTAGGATTCGAACCCACGGATCTTTCGATCAACGGTTTTCAAGACCGCCGCCTTAAACCACTCGGCCACTCCTCCGTGGCTTATTATCCTTTAGTGATCCGCTCGAGGCCGCCCATATAGGGTCGCAGGGCCTCGGGGACCAGGACCGAACCGTCGGCCTGCTGGTAATTTTCCAGAATGGCGACCAGCGTCCGGCCTACTGCCAGACCCGACCCGTTGAGGGTGTGAACCAACTCGGGTTTTTCCCCGTCCTCGCGCCGGAACCGGATCGCCGCCCGCCGCGCCTGATAATCGCGGAAGTTGGAGCAGGAGGAGATTTCCCGGTAGGTGGCCTGTCCCGGCAACCAGACTTCAATGTCGAAGGTGCGGGCGGCGGAGAAACCGAGGTCGCCGGAGCAAAGATCGACCACCCGGTAAGGAAGCTTCAGGCGCCGCAACACCTCTTCGGCGTTGTCGAGCAGTTTGGCCAGCTCGGCGTCCGAATCCTCGGGCTTGACGAACTTGACCAGCTCAACCTTGTTGAACTGATGCTGACGAATCAGCCCCCGGGTGTCCTTGCCGTAGGAACCGGCCTCCTTGCGAAAGCAGGGGGTATAGGCCGTGTAGCAGACCGGCAGGTCGCTTCCCGCCAGGATTTCATTCCGGTGAATATTCGTTACCGGAACTTCCGCGGTCGGGATGAGAAAATAATCGGGATCATCGAGATGAAAAAGATCGTCTTCAAACTTGGGGAGCTGTCCAGTCCCCGTCATGGAGTCCCTGTTTACCATAAGGGGCGGCAAAATTTCAACATATTTGTGCTCGCCCGTATGCAGGTCGAGCATGAAATTAATCAGTGCCCGCTCCAACTTGGCGGCCGCGCCACGGTAGAGGGTGAAGCGGGTGCCGGTGATCTTGGTCCCCCGTTCAAAGTCGAGAATGCCCAGCCCTTCGCCGATATCCCAATGCGACTTGGGCTCAAAGCTGAAGGTCGGGATTTCTCCCCAACGTTTGACTTCGCGGTTGTCCGCTTCGGAGGCGCCTACCGGCGTCTCTTCGTGGGGAATGTTGGGAATCCGCAGCAGCAGTCCCTGGAGGTTTTCTTCCACCGACTTGAGTTCGTCGTCGAGGGTCTTGATCTGCGCCGAGACCTCTTTCATGCGGGCAATTTCCCCCTGCACCTGCCCCTTGTCCTTGGTCTGGCCGATGATGGCTGAGACCCGGTTCTTCTCGGCTTTGAGTGCTTCCGATTCGCCGAGCAGTTCGCGCCGACGCCGATCGAGATCGGTAAAGGCCGCCAGGTTGGCTTCTTCGCCCCGGGTCGCCAGGCGGCGCTGGGCCTCTTCAAGATTGTCCCGCAGATATTTCAGATCGAGCATGGTCGGACCTCGACTATCAGTACAGAATGTTGTGCAAAAACGAGAGGGGATTTGTACCACCCTTCCCCCGCTCCGTCAACCGGCGAATGTTTCGCCTAGCCCCGGCCAAAGCCGAAGCGCCCCGGCCCGACGAAGAGCAGGCCGAAGAAGACGAAGCCGAGTTCGATGGCATGGGAGGCGACCTGCAAACCGTCGCCGCGCTGCAGATGCATGGTCGCCGCCACCGCCATGGTGCCGAGGAGGAGCAGACAGGCGGGGCGAAAAAGCACGCCGAGGATCAGGCAGATGCCGCCGAAAAACTCGCTGAGCGCCGCCATCAGCCCCCAGAAGACGGGGATGACATGGATGCCGAGATAGCCCATGGCCGTCCCCAGGGACTCCCACTTGACCGGGCCGCCCATCAGCTTGGGCCAGCCGTGAAAAAGGAACAGGGCACCGACGCCGAGGCGCAGCACCAACAGGCCGAAATCGCGATATCTGCCGAGAAAAGACCACATAAGCCAAGACTCCTTTGTTCAGATGATGCCGTGCAACGGCCCACCGGGGGCGCCGAGGGCGTCGACCCGCGCTTCGACGGCGGGATCCTCGAGCAGCGGCGGCGCATGGTGGGGTTTGCGGCGGGCGTCGATGACCAGCGCGCCGCGACAACCCCAGTGGCGGGCGACGGTTTCGCCGCCGATGCCGTAGATGTCGCTGGCGGGATTGGAGCGGGTGAAGGTCGTCCACAGCCAGTTGTCGAGGGTGCGCCCGGCGAATTCGCTGTCGTCGCCGATGACCACCAGGGGAAAGCGGTTGAGCGGGTCATCTTCCCCGAAATAGCGGCAGAAGGCCTCGATGGCGGCATCCTCCCGCCCCCGTTCCGAACGGCATTCCGGCCCTTGCACCACCAGCACGCCGGGCAGGGCGGTGCGGGGGGCGGTGAAACCCTCGGGCAGGCGCAGATCACCGGGGATTTCCGTCGGCAGTTCGCGGCGTTTGTCGCCGCAGGCGGCGATCACCACCTTGGAACCTTCGTTGAAGCCGCTTCCCGAGTAGTCGAGGGTGTCGATGGTGGTGCAGGTCTGGAAATGTACGTCCCGCCGCCAGTCGACCCGCTCCAGCACATGCCGGAAGAAGGCAGGAATGTCGTGGATGTCGAGGGCCGGGTTGTCCTCCCCGGCGCAGATGAACAGGTATTTGGCCAGCGACAGCTGGCCCTGGCCGAGGACGGCGTTGCCGAGGGTGAGCAGTTCCTGCGGGCGTTTTTCCGCCGCATAGGGAACGTAGCGCTCGCTGCCGACGGCGAGCAGCAGGGGATGGACCCCGGCGGCGTCGACGGCGTGCACGGCGCGGATGCCCGGCAGCACCGTCGGGATCAGCGGCCCGGTCAGTTCGTGGATGAAGGCGCCGAAGGTAGTGTCTTCCTGGGGGGGACGGCCGACGCTGGTGAAGGGCCAGATCGCCCCCTCCCGGCGATAGACCCGCTCGACCCGCAAGACGGGAAAGTCGTGAGTCAGGCTGTAATAACCGAGATGGTCGCCGAAGGGGCCTTCGGGGAGGGTCTTGTGCGGGTCGATGGTGCCGGTGATGACGAAATCGGCTTCCGCCGGCATCGGCAGGCCGCCCTCCGGGGCGACCATGGCCAGGCGATGGCCGCCGAGCAGGCCGGCGAAGGCCAGCTCGGGCATCCCCTCGGGCAGCGGCATGACCGCCGCCACCGTCAGACTGGGCGGGCCGCCGACGAAAATGTTGACCTTGAGCGGTGCGCCCTGTTCGATGGCGGCGGCGTGATGGACACCGATCCCCCGGTGGATCTGATAGTGCAAGCCGATCTCCCGGTTCGGCGCGTAGTCGCCGCCGGAAATCTGCACCCGGTACATCCCCAGATTGGAAGAGCGAATACCGGGCCGCAACGGATCTTCCGAATAGACCTGGGGCAACGTGATGAAGGCGCCGCCATCGTCGGGCCAGGATTTGAGCTGGGGGAGTTGGTCAATGCTGGTGGTATGGGCGAGAATCGGCCCAGCGGAGACTTTGCGCGGCAACAGATGCCAGGCGCCGAGGGGAGCGCGCAGGGCATCAAGGGGATATTTCAGGGCGTGGGCCGGGTTGACCTTGAGGGCGACCAGCGCTTCGATGGTTCTGAGGGTATCGCGAAAGATGTAGCGGGTCCGCTCCAGGGTGCCGAAAAGGTTGCCGAGCATGGGAAAGGGGCAACCCTTGACGTTGGTGAAGAGCAGCGCCGGCCCGCCGGCGCGGTAGACCCGGCGCTGGATGGCGCCGATTTCGAGATTGGCGTCGACCTCGGCGTCGATGCGCCGCAGTTGACCGGTCCGTTCCAGATCGGCGACACAGGAAGCGAGATTTCTGTAGCCCATGACATCCTCCATCCATTTCCGCTTTTTCTTCCAAATCCGCGAAAGTATTGCACGATCGAACGAGAGCGGCAACCACAAACCGGGCATCGGAAACCGGGCGACTAGGGGGATTGCCGCCGCCTGCGCTGTTCATCGCGACGCCGGTCGAGATACTCCACCTTGACCGGCACCCGCAGCCCGTCCATCATGAAGAGGAAACGGGCCTCCGCGAAGTCGGGCGGCCCAAAGCGGCGCGTGCCGAGACCATTGGAGAGGCCGAAACCTTCCCGGGGCATCCCGAAAAGATTAGCAGCCATCCGATTGTCGCCATCTTCGTCGTGCAGTACGCTGACCGCATAAGCGCCGAAAGGCAGCTGGGGAAAGGTCACCTCGCAGCGGCCGTCGCGAATTTCCCCCTGAGCGCTCGCCAGGGCGCCCTTCTCTTCATCGGGAAAACCTTCCGCCGAAGTAAAAAGCCACACCCGCGCCACCCCCAGAGGATTGCGAAACCCCGACATTTCAACGATCAACCGCCCCTCCCCGGCCAAGGTCAGGGGAGCGCTCTCCCGTGCCGGACTACAGGCGCAGACCAGCAGCCATCCCCCCAAAAGGACGGACAGCAAGGGGCGACCGATAAATTTTCTCAAGCAAACCTCATCACTTTGCTTCATGCCGGTCCTTGTGCCTTTTCGAGCCCTCTGCTAGAGTTTTTCCAGACCGCGACAGCCGATGGCCGCTTTCGGCGCCGGTGCCCCCTTTGCCCTTCCGCCATCAGGGATCTCTCGCTATGAAAACCATTGTCTTGTTCCTGCTGCTGACCCTGGCCGTCTCCGCCTGCGTCGATCGCCTTCCCCCCCTCTCTCCCCGCCGCACCAACACCGAGGCCCATCGCCAGGCAACCGACAATCCATCCTGCCGGGAATGTCATGACGTGACCGGACTGCGTCATCATCGCCCTACGGACAACTGTCTCGAATGTCACAAACTCTCATTTGGAGGGATTCAATGAAACCGCTGCGTTATCTGCTCCCGTTATTGCTGGTGACCGTCCTCTCGGGCTGTGGTCTGATTTACGGTCAGGTCATGCGCTCCGCCGAAGGGGTTGGCGAAATCCAGGTCATCTCCGGCGACATCGGCAGCCTGCGTCCCGGCAGCCGGGTTCTGGTGGTCGGCCCCTTCGCCAAAACCCGCGAAGCCTTCTACATCTGCCGGGGGGAAGACGCGGCTTACTTTGCCCAGCAGTTCAAGGAGAAAGGGATCTTCCACTCGGATCTGCATGTGCGGCCCGGCTTTGACGACCCGCAACTGGCGGTGACGGAGATCAAGGGGATGGCGCCAGAGCAGTTGACCGCGCGTCTTGGCCTCGATCAGAATCCCGATCTGATTCTCTTCGGCACCATCCTCACGCGGGAAATGTCCGTGGCACCCGGCCGAGGCGTGGTCATGACGGTCAGCTACCGGCTGGAATTCTATAATCCGGGAACCAGACAATCAACCACACTTGAAGTGGCCACGCGGGACATCTTCGCCGACTGCATCCCCGGCATCGTCGAGGCCCTGATGGAAAAAATCGCCCGACGTTAATCCTCCCTCATAACCGGCGAATGGAGATTGTGGGTTTTTTCTAATCGCCATTCGCCGGACTCTTTCCGCCAAAAGCCGGACCCCGGTCTTTTCACAAAACTCATCTCGAAAAAATAATTTAAGTCAATTCGTATGCTTGCGTAAAAATACGGCAATCACTGGCACCGCGCGGCCCGAGGCGGATTGATTGGCCCGATTCTGGCAAACCTATAAGGTTAAAACGAGGCACACCAGACCCACCGCATGGTCAAAGACCGGCCCGTCTGCTCTCCGGCTTCTGCCACATCCGGAGGCCTGATAATCGCGGGGAGGGGGCCAGCGATTATCCACCATCCAGGCGGTGGGTCATGGTGTGCCAGTTTTTTCCCGCCAGCCCCATCCTTGCAACCAGAGTTGCGTCAATTCAATTTCCCCTCTTAAACCGTTGATCTGAGCACCAACCGTCATATATCCCCTGTATAAATTGGCCATACCTCTTCTTTTAAAAAAAAACTTCAGTAATTTCAACAATATTTTCCATACAACGCGAGCCTCTCGGAGGCTAGCCAAAAGCCTTTTCGTATATTTTCCCTATACATTCGGGCCCGATTGGCAGTACAGCCAGATCTGTCAAAAAGGTTTTTTCTCAGTATTTTCGGCGGACTACAGACTAAGTATGAAAAAATTCAAATCTTGGCACATTCCTCGCTACATAGTCTGGCAACAGTTCGAAACTTTTCCGCTACAAGGAGCAATAGATGAAAACCCCGGTTTCCACGGTACTTACCACCCTTATCACCCTGACTTCAACGACTGCGGCCTGGGCCGCCGATCTTCCGGAAAAATCCGGCTTTGGCCTTTTGTCCCTGATCTTCTTTGGCTTCTTCGCCATGATTATCGCCGCGCAGCTGGTTCCCGGCCTGATTCTCTTCCTCAGCGGAACCAAAGGTCTTTTTCGCAAGCGCGTCACCCATCGTTAATCCGTTTGCACGAACAGCAACACCCCTCTTCTTTCGACAGGAGCACATCATGAAACTCTCGACACGCATCGCCGCCGCCACCCTGGCTCTTTCCACCCTCGCCGCTCCGGCCTTCGCCGCCTCGACCCGCAGCGACCACAGCGGTATCGTCGTCTGGATCTTCCTCGGCTTCTGCGGCCTGATCGTCGCCGCCCAACTGATCCCCGCCATCCTGGTGATGTTCGGCTTCGCCAAGGCGGTTACCGCCCCCAAACAGGAAGAAGCCAAGCAGAGCAGCCACTAACAGCTTCGTCTCAACAAACGTTCAACGCGAAAAGGGCGGCCCCACGGCCGCCCTTTTCGTATGTCCTTTCCTGAATCCCGTCTACCTCAATTCCTGCAAGGCCGCGTTGGCAAACTTGGCGAGCTTCTTGTTCCCCGAGGCTGCCACCTGCTCCAGGACTGGAGCATATTTACCCATCCCCGAAGCCCCCAGCGCCTTGCACAGCCAGGCCAGACTATCCACCGAGAGATTATCCGTCGCTCCGGAAGTCATCATTTCACTCAGGGCCGAAGCCGCGGCATCATACACCGCTTCCGCCACCGGGCTGTCGCGCACGATCGCCTTGGCCGCATCCCGTTTGAGTTCGGGACTTTCCGAGCCGAGCATGCCAACCAGTCGATTCTCTTCGGCGGTCAAAGCGGCGTTCCAACCTGAAGTGGCATTGAGTACACGAATGCGCTCCTGGTATTCGGCGAAGGAGTCGATACTCTGGCGCGCGTATTTTTGCAGTTTGGGATTAGGCGCACGAGTCGCGACCTCTTCCAGCAACGGTTGATGCCGGGTATCGCCCGAAGCCGCCAGTGCCTTGCACAGCCAGGCCATTTCATCGACGGCATTGGCCTCGACCGCCTCGCCGTAACCCGCCTGCAGCAGCGCCGCAACCCTGTCGTAGAGCGCTCCATCGGTCAGCCCCGCCTGGGTGATCTGCTTGGCCGCGTCGATGCGGGCGCTGCGACTGGTCGACTCCAGGCCTTTCATCAGCGCCGCCGCCTCACCGCTGCGATCCACCTGTCCGAAAGCGACTCCGGTCAACATCAGCAGCAGCGACAGTCCCCATAAAATCCCTTGCTTTTTCATAGACTCCTCCTTGTTTGACATAAGCCGGCCGCCAAATCTTATCCGCCCAGAAGTTGCCCGATGATCGCCAGCGCCGCCCGCCGGCCGTCGGCAGCGGCGGTGACCGCCAGGTGAGCTCCGCGCTGGCAGTCGCCGCCGGCGAAAACCTTGGGGTGAGAGGTGCGGCCGCCGGCTTTGTCGACTTCCAGCTGCTTGAAGCTCTTACGGATATCCGCCGCCTCGAGCCAAGGGTGTTCCTCCACATCAAACCCGAGGGCGAGGATCAGCACGTCGGCCAGGATGCAATGCTCGGAACAGGGGACCTCGGTCACTTGCCGACGCCCCCCGGCGTCGGGCTCGGCCAGGCAGGTTTCCAGCACCTCCACCCCGGTCAGCCGCCCGTCATTGTCAACGATGATCTGCTTGGGGGCGCGATGAAAGAAGAACTCCACCCCCTCCTCGATGGCGTTGTGATACTCCTTGACACTCCCCGGCATGTTCGCCGCGTCGCGCCGGTACACGCAGGTAACCGTTTCCGCCCCCTCGCGGATCGCCGTGCGCACGCAGTCCATGGCCGTGTCGCCGCCACCGAGGACCACCACCCGTTTGCCGCGCACGTCGAAGCGCCTCTCCAGAATCCCCCCTGAGACCCGCCGCTGCACCGCGCTGAGGAATTCCATGGCGAGAAAGACGTTGCCATGGCGTTCGTGGGAGAAATGGGGGAGTTTCCCGCCGGTGGCGCCGAGGCCGAGAAAGAGCGCGTCGTAGCGATTCAGCAGCTCGTCGAAAGCGACGTCGCGGCCGACCTCGCAATTCAGGTGAAGGTTGAGTCCGGCTTCCCGGAGGATGTCGAAGCGCCGCCGCACCAGGTTTTTGTCGAGCTTGAAGTTGGGGATGCCGATAGCGAGCAGCCCGCCCGGCTCGGCCGCCCGCTCGTACAGATCGACCCCAATCCCGGCCCGCAGCAGGAAATGGGCGCAGGCGAGCCCGGCCGGACCGGAACCGATCACCGCCACTTTTTGCGGGCGGACGGCGCCGGGAAAGGGGAGTTTCAACCCGGCGGCGAAACCGAGATCGACGATGGAGGCCTCGATGGCGCCGATGCTGATCGCCCCGTAGCCGTCATTCAGGGTGCAGGCCCCCTCACACAAATGGGTGTGCGGGCAAATGCGGCCGAGAATCTCGGGAAAGGGCGAGGTTTCGTTGGCGAGCCAAAAGGCCTTTTCCAGATCGCGCCCGGCGATGGCGGCAAGCCACTGGGGAATGGCGTTACCGAGCGGGCAACCGATGGCGGCACAGAAGGGGTCGCCGCACTGGACGCAGCGCTCGGCTTGGAATGCTGCCTGGACAATAGAGAAGAACCGGTAAATCTCGTCGAAATTCCGCGTGCGGACGGCGGGATTTTCCTTCGCGGGTTCCTGGCGGTTCGTTGTCGTAAAATTCTGCATGATCAATCCCCCTCTTTCGGATTCAACGGCGCCTTCATGTCCTTGGGCGTGACCATCCAGAAATAGGCCAGCTCCTCGCGGAAATGATCGAGAATCCGCCGCGCCTTGGGGCTGCGGGTGCGGTTGTGATAGCTGAGCAGGATCTTTTTCAGATAGATCTTGCCGTCGCTGTCGTCATCCACATCGATGCGCCGCGCCTCGACCAACTCGCGATTGAGTTTGTCGATAAAGTGTTTGGCCCGGTCGTAGACAAAGGCCGCGCCGCCGGTCATGCCGGCGCCGAAGTTGATGCCGGTCTCACCGAGAATGACCACGGTGCCGCCGGTCATGTATTCGCAGGCATGGTCGCCGGTCCCTTCGACCACCGCCAGCGCCCCCGAGTTGCGCACGGCGAAGCGCTCGCCGGCGGTGCCGGCGACGAACAGCTTGCCGCCGGTGGCCCCGTACAGGCAGGTGTTGCCCACCGCCGAGGCCCCTTCCTGGTAGACACCGGGAACGATGACAATGCGCCCGCCGTGCATCCCCTTGCCGACGTAGTCGTTGCCGACCCCGGTGAGATGAATGTTCAGACCGTCGACCAAAAAAGCGCCGAGGGATTGCCCGGCCACCCCGGTCAGGCGCAGGGTCACGGCCTCCCGCGGCAAGCCGGCGTTGCCGTAATAATGGGCGACCTCACCGCTGAGCAGGGCGCCGAAGCTGCGGTTGACATTGCGGATCTCCCGTTCCACCACCACTTCGACGCGCGGGTCGCGAATGGCCGGCTGGACTTCTTTGAGGACGTCCTTCTCGAAGGCGTTGTCGTCGAAAGGGGGATTGGGGCGCCGCCAACGGTCTTCCCCCGCGATGCGGCGCAGAACCTGGGAGAAATCGAAGGGCGTCGCCTCGGGATGGTCGACCACGGTGAGCAGATCG
>DIVU01000228.1 GCA_002423365.1 Desulfuromonadaceae bacterium UBA6124
CCGGTGACCGCCGTGCAGATCGGCGATCCGATCACCCAGAAGCGCATGTTCGATTTTCTGCTCATCGCCCGTGACCGGGGACTGTACAGTTCCATCACCGACAACGGCGCCGGCGGGCTCTCCTCCTCGGTCGGCGAAATGAGCGAGGACACCGGCGGTTTCGAGCTGCATCTCGACCGCGCCCCCCTCAAATACCCCGGTCTGCAACCCTGGGAAATTCTCATCTCCGAGGCGCAGGAACGCATGACCTTGGCGGTGCCGCCGGACAAGCTCGACGCCTTCATCCAACTCGCCCGGGAGATGGATGTAGAAGCCTCCGATCTCGGCGTCTTCACCGCTTCCGGGTATTTCCATTGCCTCTACGAAGGCCGGACCGTGGCCTATCTGCCGATGGAGTTCCTTCATGGCGGGGTGCCGCAAATGGTCATCCCCGCCAAATGGATGCCGCCCAAGACGGCCGAGCCGGTCTTCCCCGTCCCCGCCGATCTCGGCGCCGAACTGGGTAAATTGCTCGGACGGCTCAATATCTGCTCGAAGGAGAGCGTCATCCGCCGTTACGACCATGAGGTTCAGGCCGGGACGGTCATCAAACCGCTGGTCGGGGTCGCCAATGACGGGCCTTCCGACGCCGCCGTCTTCCGGCCGCTCTTCGATTCCTTCGAGGGTGTGGTTGTCTCCCACGGCATCTGCCCGAGCTATTCGGATATCGACACCTATCACATGATGGCCTGCTCCATTGACGAAGGTCTGCGCAACTATGTAGCGGTGGGGGGCGATATCGAGCATGTGGCCGGTCTTGACAACTTCTGCTGGTGTGACCCGGTGAAGAGCGAGAAAACCCCTGACGGCGAGTACAAGGCCGCCCAGCTGGTGCGGGCCAACAAGGCCCTCTACGAATATTGTGTCGCCTTCGGCGTGCCGCTGATCTCCGGCAAGGACTCGATGAAGAACGACTACCAGATCGGCGACACCAAGATTTCCATTCCGCCGACCGTGCTTTTTTCCGTCATCGGCAAGATCGACGACGTGCGCCAGGCGGTCTCCATGGATGTCAAGCGCCCCGGCGATCTCGTCTATCTGCTCGGCGAAACCCGCGATGAATGCGGCGGCTCTGAATACTATTCGGAACTCGGTTTCCTGGGGAGCAACGTCCCCAAAGTCGACGCGATGACGGCCTTTGCCCGCTATCGGGCCCTCAACGCCGCCCAACGGCAAGGACTGGTGCGCTCCTGTCACGACCTTTCCGATGGTGGTCTCGGCGTGGCCCTGGCCGAGAAGGCCTTCGCCGGCGGTTACGGCCTCCGTGTCGAACTGGAGGGGATGGTTGTCGAAGGGGAATTGCGCGATGACACGCTGTTCTTTTCCGAATCGCCGAGCCGACTGCTGGTCACCGTCCGTCCGCAAGAGCGCGAGCGCTTCGAACGTCTCTTCGCCGGCCAGGCGCTGGCCTGCCTTGGCGAAGTGCTTGATACGCCCCGTCTGGTTGTGAGCCGAAGCGGCCGGACGCTGCTCGATGTTGATATCAATCTACTGAAAGAGGCCTGGCAGGCGCCTCTGCGGGAGCTGTAAGATGGCGAAAGAGGTTCGTTCCATAGTGATTACCGGCAACGGCACCAACTGCGAGCGGGAAGTCGCCAACGCCTGCCGCCTGGCCGGGGCGGAAGTCGCCGACATCGTCCACCTCGCCGAACTGCTGGCCGGGCGGGTCAAACTCGACGACTATCATTTTCTCAATCTCGCCGGTGGCTTTCTCGATGGCGACGACCTCGGCAGCGCCAAGGCCGGGGCCAACCGCCTGCGTCACGCTCCGATCAAGGGGAGCGCGGAGAGCCTGGCCGACCAGCTCTATCGTTTCATCGAAGCGGGCAAGCTGGTCATGGGGGTCTGCAACGGCTTCCAGCTGATGGTGAAAATGGGCCTGCTCCCCGCCCTGGACGGCGACTATCGCAGCCAGACCGCGACCCTGACCCATAACGACAGCGGCCGTTTCGAGGATCGCTGGACCTACCTCAAGGTCGATCCCGCTTCCCCCTGTATTTACACTCGGGGGCTGACCGGCATCTACCTGCCGGTGCGTCACGGTGAAGGCAAGTTCCTGGTCCGCGAGCCGCGGGTGCTGGAACGGATCGAAGCCGCTCATCTGGCGGCGCTCAAATATTGCGCCGCCGATTATAACGGCCCGACCCTGGAATATCCCCTCAATCCCAACGGCTCGACGAACGCCATCGCCGGGGTCTGCGACGCTACGGGGCGGATTTTCGGTCTCATGCCTCATCCTGAAGCCTACGTCCACCGTACCCACCATCCTCGCTGGACCCGGGAAGAGGATCTGTCGGAAGAGGGGATGGGGTTGTGGCTTTACCGCAATGCCGTGGATTTCATCCGTAAGGAATTACTCTGACGGGGTAGCTTTATAACGCTCATACGTGTTAGCATCTATTCTGATCTAACATCCTTTCAGATAAGGTTTTTTTAAACTTTTAACGGGTCGTCCCGAGGAGTTTTCCCGGCGCATGTTTGACAAATTCAACGATGAATGCGGCGTTTTTGGCATCTATGGCCATCCCGAAGCCGCCAATCTGACCTATCTCGGCCTTTACGCCCTCCAGCATCGGGGGCAGGAAAGCTGCGGTATCGTCTCCTCCGACGGCGCCCGCTTGCGTGCCCACAAGGGGATGGGGCTGGTCGCCGACGTTTTCAAGCAGGATTCCATCTTTGAGAGCCTGCCCGGTCCGAACGCCATCGGCCATGTGCGCTATTCGACGGCGGGGGGCAACGACTTCAAGAACTGCCAGCCGATTCTCGTTGACTACCATCGCGGCAGCATCGCCGTGGCTCACAACGGCAATCTGGTGAACGCCCAGGAGGTGCGCAACGATCTGGAGCGCAAGGGTTCGATCTTTTCCACCGTCGCCGACACCGAAGTCATCATGCATCTGCTCGCCCGTTCCGAGTGCGATTCCCTCACCGAGCGGGTGACGATGGCGCTGAACCAGGTCAAGGGGGCGTACAGCCTGATCTTTCTTACCGAGACCCGGATGCTGGCGGTGCGAGACCCCAACGGCTTTCGGCCGCTGGTTCTCGGCAAACTCGACGGCGCCTACATTGTCGCTTCGGAAACCTGCGCTCTCGATTTGATCGAAGCCCAGTTTATCCGTGAGATCGAGCCGGGGGAGATGATCCTCATCGACAAGACCGGACTGCAATCCTTCCGTCCTTTCGCTCAGACCGAACCCTCCCCCTGTATCTTCGAGCACATCTATTTCGCTCGCCCAGACAGTACCATCTTCGGCCAGCAGGTCTATCAGGTGCGCAAGGATTTCGGTCGGCAGCTGGCTCGCGAACATGCGGTGGATGCGGATCTGGTCATTCCCATCCCCGATTCGGGGGTGCCGGCGGCCATTGGTTACGCCGAGGAATCGGGCATCCCTTTCCAGCTCGGCCTGATCCGTAATCACTACGTGGGCCGCACCTTCATCGAGCCGCAGCAGTCGATCCGCCACTTCGGGGTCAAGATCAAGCTCAATCCGGTGCGGGAAATCATCGAAGGCAAGCGGGTGGTGGTCATTGATGACTCCATCGTCCGCGGCACCACGGCACGCAAGATCATCAAGATGATCCGCAACGCCGGGGCCAAGGAGGTGCATGTGCGCATTTCCAGCCCGCCGACGAGCTTCCCTTGCTTTTACGGCATCGACACTCCGACCCGCAAGGAGCTGATTTCCTCTTCCCACACGGTGGAGGAGATCAATCGCTATATCACTTCCGACACCCTCGGCTATCTCTCCCTGGAAGGGATGCACGCCGCCGCCGGCGCGCCGATCATCGACGGGCGCAAAGGCTACTGCGACGCCTGCTTCAGCGGCAACTACCCGGTGCGGTTTCCGCGCCTCAAGGACGACAGCCAGCTCGGTTTATTTTAAAAACGAGTGCCGTGCGACGGCACTTGATTCTTTATCCATGCGGAGGATTTTTCATGACACAGGCGGAGAGAGACGAACTGATGGCGATTGTCCGGGAGCTTTCCTATGAAGAGCGGGAAGTGACCTTGGCTTCGGGGCGCAAGAGCAATTTTTATTTCGACGGCAAGCAGACCGCCCTCCACGCCAAGGGCGGGTTGTTGGTCGGCAAGGCGTTCTGGAAGGAAGTCAAGGCTTTTGCCGGGCCGATCCACGGCGTCGGCGGCCTGACCCTGGGGGCCGATCCCATCGCCACCGCGACCTCCATCGCCGCTCAACTGGAAGGGCAGAGCGTCCACGCCTTCATTATCCGCAAGGAGCCGAAAGGTCACGGCACCGGTCAGTGGCTGGAAGGGCGCAAAAATCTGCCCAAAGGCTCGCGCGTGGTAATCGTCGAGGACGTGACCACCACCGGCGGTTCGTCGATGAAGGCGGTGGAGCGGGCTCGGGAAGAAGGGCTGGAAGTGGTCGGCATCGTCACCCTGGTCGATCGCGAGGAAGGCGCCCGCGACAACATCGAAGGGGAGGGGATGGCGCTGCGCGCGGTCTTCACCCGCACCCAGGTGGTCGGCAAGTAATCCCGCGTGATAGTGAGGATTTTACGAAAGGGGCGTTATTTGACGCCCCTTTCGTGTATCCGGGGCGAGAGAGGGCGGAAATGGCGCAGGTTTTCGAACTCTGGCGGCAGGATGACAACGGCGGGCGTTTTCTCGTCGGGCGCTACTCAAGACGGGCAGAGGCCGAGGCGAAGCTTGTCGAATTGAGTCGCGGTGCCCACAAACAGTTTTACTGGATCGTGGAAGCTGATCTGGCCCGCGCCAAGGACATCGAAGAATAAGGGGCGTTTTTCCTTTTTGGCGGGATCGGCCCTATCGGTTATGCTATCTAAACGGTGAAACTTCCCCGGGAGAAGGGCCATGCGTTTATTGCTGAAAACTATCCTGTTCCTGATCTGGCTGTCGGCGGCCGGTTGCGCCCCGGGACTGCCCGAGCATCCCCGCGCCGACTCCCTGCGCGCCTATGTGGCGGAAAACGATACCTGGCATTTCAGCCGCCATGCGCCGGTCTTTGTTGTCGAAGAACCGGGACGCTCCTTTAACCGTATTGGTACGGCGGCGGCGCGGATCGCCAAGGGCGCGGAAGAGGTTTACGTCGATCCCGAACAGCCGACTCTTTACGCCCGAAAAACCTCTTTTCGCACCGCTCGGGGCAGCTACACGAATCTCACCTACCGAGTCCATTTCGAAAAAGTTCCCGCTACTCGCCTCGGTTGGGGAAAGAATGTCGGCCTGCTGGTCATCGTCACCCTCAACGAATCGGGGCAGCCGGTCCTTTTCACCACTCTCCATACCTGCGGCTGCTACCTGGCCTTCACCCCCACTTCCTACCTCGATGAAGCGGCTTTTCCTCCCGGCTGGGAGCGGGGACGGCAGAAGGTTTACGGCGAAAGCCTGCCCGGCTATATCGATTACGGCGACGGCTCGCCGACGCACCACCGTTTGCATCTGTTGCTGCGGGAGGGCACCCACCGGGTGATGGATCTGTGGCTGGAGGATGGGCGCACCCCACCGGGCTATCAAAGCGTTCTTGCTCCGGTGAAGCCGATGAAGATTCTGGAAGGGCTGGGATTGCCCGACGGCGCTTCGACCTCGTTTTACGAAACCGCGGGCGGGCGGCGCGACTATGTTAAAGGCAGCCAGAAACCCTGGGAACGCCTTTTCATGAGCTGGTGGGCCTTCGACTGGCGGGTCGGCGAAGATAAAAAGCTGGGGCGCGACCGCGATGACGGCATTCTTTTTTACACCAGCCTCAAGCCCTGGGCGCGGGAGGTCTCGGATCTGCGCAACTTCCCCGTTTTTCTTCAATACTGGGGCTGGAATCTATAAGACTTCCTCCGCTGCGAACTATCCTTCGAAACGGTGGATGATTGCCGGCTCGTGCCGCACGGTGCGAGCGTAACTGACGGCTGGCTTGCCGAACATCATGGCGTAGCCGAAGATGTGGTCCTCGGGGATGCCGAGCCGGGCGCGGAATTCGGGGAGCAGATCGTTCAGCGCCCACTTGGCCAGGCCGCACCAGACGGTGCCGACGCCGTGGCTCTGGGCGAAGAGCTCGAAATAAGCCAGGGCGACGAGGCAGTCGGGCAGGGGGGCCGGCACCTTTTCCGGGGTCGAGGCCACCAGCAGGTGCGGGGCGCCGCGAAAGATCGTATCGATCCCTTTGTCTTCCCACAAGCGCACGAAATCGGCGAATCGCTCGAAACCTTCCGGCAGCTTCCCCTCCCGCAGCAGACGTCCCAGCCCGGCCATCACCTCGCCGCGCAGCGCCACCATTTTCTCCCGGTCATCCACCACGGTAAAACGCACCTGCCGGGCATTGACCCCGGTCGGCGCGTGCCAGGCCACCTCCAGCAGATGTTTAATCAACTGCGGCTCGAGATTTTCTTCCCGATAGCGGCGTACCGAGCGACGCCCCTTGATCAGCGTCTCCATCTGTCGCGGCCGGGGATAGTTCCCTTCCAGGGGGGTGACGTCGCCGGGCTTGATCCCCAAAATGGAAATCGCTTCCGTCGGGCAGATGGCCAGGCAGTGCTGGCAGCGATAGCAGAGTGCTTCTTTTTCTTCGGCGATGGTGGGGTAGCCCCCGTTCATGGCGATGATGCGCGGCGGGCAGTCGATGGCGCATTGACCGCAGCGGGTGCAGGCCGAAGGATTGACGGTGAAGTCGAGCATGCTGTTACCTTTCCATGGGTGAAAAGCCGTTCAATCGGATGTCTGGAAGTGCGCTTAGGCGGTCGGCCCCTGGTATTCGGGGAGGGGGATTTCCAGGGATTCGGCGATGGTTTCGAGGATTTCCAGAGCCCCTTTGAAGTTGTAAACGAGAAGCATCTCCTCGAACGCCGCCGTCTTTTCCGGTCTCAGGCGGATCAGGTTATCCCGTAACGAAACAAAAGCGGTTTCCGCATCAGTGTCGTTCAGGCGCAGGTATTCGGCCAGTGCCTCCAGTTGCCGGGCGAGGGCCGAAAAATCCACTTCGCCGGGGGGATGGGCAATCGCTTGCGAAACCTCCTCGGGCATACCGGCCAACTCTTCCATGACCAGCGCAAGGGCTTCCTCCAATTCCTTCAGCGGCATCTCAATCCCGTTTTCCCCTTCGATTACGGCCAGTTCCAGCTTGTGAGCGGCCTCGTGCACCTCCCGCGCGCCGATATTCCCCGCCACCCCTTTGAGGGTATGAGCCAGGCGCTGCGCCCTTTCCCGGTCCCCGGATTTCAGGCTTTCCCGAATATCTTGAGCCATATCGCGGTTTTCACGGTAAAAGTCGCGGAGCAGGGAACGGTAGAGCGTGCGATTGCCGGCCACGCAGCGTAGGCCGTCCGTCGTGTTGATAGCGGTGAATTCGGGGAGCGCTCCGCCGTCGTCGGGCAGGACTGCCATGGATGGCGCACCCCGCCACCGGTTTCCCAGCCAACCGGCGAGCACGGCGTAAAACTGTTCGGGATCGAGGGGTTTGGTGACATGGTCGTTCATTCCCGCGGCCAGGCTCTTTTCCCGGTCGCCGGTCATGGCGTGGGCGGNNATCTGGATGTCCATGAGGACCAGGTTGAAGCTTTCCTGGTCGAGCCGTTCCAGAGCCTGGATGCCATTGTCCGCGACCTGGACCTCCATCCCGGCCGCCGTTAACAGTTCCCGGGCGACTTGCTGGTTGATGGCGTTGTCCTCCACCACCAGCACCCGGGCGCCGCCGAGGGCGAAACGCCGGGTTCGCCGCCGCGACGTTTCGCGCGGGCTGGTGCGGGCAAACGCGTTCATGATGACGTCGAAGAGGGCGGAGCGGTTGACCGGTTTGGATACCAGCCAGTTGATCCCGGCATGCACGGCGCGACCGCGGGCATCCTCCCCTTCACCGGCCGAGGATAATAGGATGACCCGATGCTCGCCGGGCAGCTCTTTGATTCGCCGGGCCAGTTCCAGCCCGTTCGTCTGGGGCAGGCTTTCGTCGATCAGAACCAGTTTCGGTGGCGGACTTTCGGCGAAGTAGGCAAGGGCCATTTCGGCCGTTTCTGCTTCGCTCACTTGGAAGGTCAGGGATTCGAGAATTTGACGCAGGGCGTGGCGGCTGGAGGCGTTGTCGTCGACGAGCAGAATCGGCAGTCCCCGCAGATCGGGATCGGGGGCGGCCTCCGGTTCGGCGGCGACGGCACCGAACCGTGCGGTGAAGGAGAACCGACTGCCCTTGCCTTCTTCGCTTTCGGCGCCGATTTCCCCGCCCATCATCTCCACCAGACGGCGGCTGATGGCCAAACCCAGCCCGGTGCCGCCGAAACGGCGGGTGGTGGTGTTGTCGGCTTGGGTAAAGGGGCGGAAGAGACGGGAAATCTGGTCGGCGCTCAAGCCGATGCCCGTATCCAGAATGGTAAAGTGTAAGACGACTTCCTCCGGGCCCTCGGAGAATCGCTCCACGGTCAAGACCACTTCTCCCGACGGAGTGAACTTGATGGCGTTGTCCACCAGGTTGAGCAGCACCTGTTCGAGGCGCAAGGGGTCGCCCAGCAGCTGTCGGGGGACCTCCGGGGCCGGGGCGAAGACCAGTTCCAGCCCCTTGCGCTGGGCCTTGGACGCCGTCAGGTCGGCGAGGCTTTTGAGGACGTCGTCGAGGGGAAACTCCACCCGCTCCATATCCAGTCGGCCCGCCTCGATCTTGGAAAAATCGAGAATATCGTCGATCACCCGCATCAGCATTCGTCCCGATGTTTCGACTTTTTCCAGGTAATCCCGTTGCCGGGTATCGAGGGGGGTCTGCAGGGCGAGGTGAGCCATGCCGAGAATGGCGTTCATCGGGGTGCGGATTTCGTGGCTCATGTTCGCCAGAAATTCCGACTTGGCTTCATTGGCCGCTTCGGCCCGGCGTTCGGCCGCCAGACGCTCCTCGATCTCGGCGCTAAGCCGGGCATTCCAGCGCTGCAGGTAGCGGTTACGCAGCAGGAAGAGGGCGATCAGCAGGGTGGTCAGCAGCAGCGCATAGATGCCCCAGCGGCGGACCTCGGCGGGATTGATGCCGTAGTCGTAGCGCACCGAAAGCCATTTCTGACGGATCGCGTCGTGTTCCTCGGCGGTGATGCTTGCCAGTCCCTTGTTAAGAATGGTCACCAGTTCCGGCCAGTCCGACCGGACTCCGAGTCGCAGCTCATCGCTCCACTGGGCGGCCGGCGCCGCGACCTTCAGGTTGGTCAGGTGGTGGCGCTGGATCAGGTGGGTGGCGACCGCGAGGTTGTCGATGTAAGCGTCGGCCTGCCCGAGGGAGATCATCCGCAGCCCGTCGAGAGGGGTGTTGACCGTCCGCACTCGGATTTCGGGGGCCTGCTCGCGCAGATACTGTTGAATGGCGTAGCCTTCGACAACCACGACCTGTTTATCGCGCAGGTCCGCCAACCCCGTGATCAGCGGGGCGTCGCCGCGCATGAGGACAACCATGGGGAAGGAGAGGTAGGGTTGGGTGAAATGGAGGCTTTTGCGCCGATCAGGCGTTTCAGTCAGGCAGGAGAGGACATCGAGGGCGCGCTCGCGGGCGCCCGCTTCCACCTGAGCCCAGGTCAGGCCGGAAACGGCATTCATGCTCAGGCCCAGGCGTTCGTTGAGGAGGGTGATGTAGTCCGCCGCCATCCCTCGATATTTCCCCTCGTCGTTGAAATATTCGAAGGGTGGCCAGGTCGGATCGACCCCCAGGCGCAGGTTGCGATGCTCGGCGATCCAGGCCTGTTCGGTGGCGGTCAGGCGGACGTCGGGAATGGCCTTGGCGGCGAGAGCCTCTTCCCCCGGGGCGATCCAGGTTTTTTCGATCTCCTCCAGTTCCTTCGCCTGGATTTCGTCTAATCCGGCATCGATGACCGAGAGCAAGGGGGAACCCTTGGCGACCCCGGCATGCAGGGCGCTCCGGTCCATCACCCCTTCCAGAAGGCGGAAACCGCCCCGTTCCCCCATCCGGTCGAGCAGGGCAAGAACGATGGGCGTTTCATCGAGGAAGAGGTCGATCTCCCCTTGGGTTGCGGCCGTGATCAGAGCCCCGGTGTCGGCATATTCAATCACCCGCAGGGAGGGAAAACGGCTGCGTAGGTACGGACCGTAGACCGTCCCGGCGATCACCCCGGCCTTGAAATTCCGCAGATCCTCCACCTTCTTCAGTATGCCCAAACGTTCATGGTAGAAGAGTCCCGAAGTTACCTGATAAAAGGGTTGGGAAAAATCCATCGAACGCCAGCGCTCCGGCGAGGTGAACAGCCCTCCGTGGAGGTCGATCTCCCCCTGATTCAGCCCCTCGAAGAGCTGGGGCCAGGAAGCGAGGCGAAAGCCGATGTCGCGGCCGCTCTTTTGCGCCCAGAGCTTCCAGATGTCGATGAGCATGCCGGCCGGTTCCCCCCGGGAGTTCCGCCCGGAAAAGGGGAGGGCGCCGTCCGGCAGGCCGACGATCAGGCGGTCCTCCCGCCATTTTCCCGGCTC